>NZ_MUFR01000050.1:0-17124 GCF_001996185.1 Salinivibrio costicola subsp. alcaliphilus | reverse complement strand
GTTATCAAAGGGGTAAAATTCCGAGATGGTGTTCGCGAGCCTGAGGGAGATCAGCAGGACACAGCTTTGGATGCCATACACCAGATTTGACCATAGCTCAGAAAAACTGGCCACCGGTTTATAGTTAATCCAGTATTTTTCCTCTGCCAGGTTCGGACTCATACCGCTATTATGCTGATGTGGCCTAAGTTGGCTGTAATACCCGATTAAATATTTCAGTATATGCGTTTGAGCCTGCGAAAATGAACGGTAACCATAAGTCGGTACCCATTCTGTCTTCAAACTTCTGAAAAAGCGCTCCATTGGCGCGTTATCCCAGCAGTTACCTAGGCGGCTTAAGCTTTGCTTTATTTGGCGTTTCCAGAGTGTCTGACGGAACTTACGGCTCGTATAATGGCTACCCTGGTCGCTATGAAACATCACGCCTTTAGGGCGTCCACGGCTCTCATATGCCATTTTCAATGCGTTACTGGTTAACGTGCTGTCCGGTGACAACGACATTGCCCAGCCAACCGGTTTTCGTGCAAATAAATCAATAACGACAGCAAGGTAAGCCCATCGACTACCGGTCCAGATGTATGTGACGTCACCACACCAAACTTGATTTGGTGCTTCAACGTTAAACTGTCGGTCTAAATGGTTTGGTATCTCAACATGTTCATCGCCTGTCTTCTTGTATGTATGGCTGGGTATTTGGCAGCTCACTAAACCAAGCTTCTCCATCAGTTTGCTGGCACGATAGCGGCTCAGCGGGACATCTTGATCCGTCGCCATTCGCGCAATACTACGCGCGCCAGCAGAGCCCTCATTGTCGCGAAAGAGCTTCTTGACCTTGGCTTCTTCCGTTACTTTTCGGGCACATATCGGCTTTTTTGAACGTTGTTGCCAGTGACGAAAGCTGCTGCGACGTACGCTAAATACCTGGCACAGCTTGTTAACTGGATAGCTCGTCTTGAGTTTCTCGATTATCGAGAATTGTTCAGAGAGTTGGACATCAAGAGAGCGGTAGCCTTTTTTAAAATGTCATTATGCTCCTCAAGGCGCGCCAGCTTTTTCTTTAGCTCCCGAATTTCAATTTGCTCTTGTGTGATGGGGGAAGCATGAGGCGTAACGCCTTGTTGCTCCTGTCTCAGTTGCCTTACCCACTTGTCCATGGTGGATTTGCCGACGCCCATGGCAGTAGCTGCTTCGATAATCGTGTAGTTTTGTTCGAGAACAAGCTCGGCGGCTTCACGTTTAAATTCCGGGCTGAAAGTACGTCTTGTGCGTTTGGTCATGGTTTCACCTGTCATGCTATGAGGCGTATCTTAACACCTCTAATCAGGTGGCCAAATTCACTATGCCACTACACATACAAAGCGCTTTTTTTCGCGGCTTTCACTTATTTGTAGCAAGTGATACAGGCGCCGCCGCCTTCTTCAAGGTCATACATTGCGTCCATATCTAACGTGTCGATGAGCATGCTGTCATCGACCATCGCATGCATACCTAAGCGGCGTTTTCTTTCACGTTGCTTTTTCTTTTCGAACCGAGCCTTTACCTTCTCGTGGTTTTCTTTGATTTGCTTTATACGCTCAGGGTCTTCTAGCGTTTCTAGCGGCTCATTAGGGCCCATCCAGAAGAAGGTTTCACCATTGGTACTGGTTTCTGCTCTTTTCTCGTAAGACTTGGCTTCCTCAAAGGCCTCTGGGTGCTCTTCACGCAGGCGTACCCATTCAATCTTGCGTTGGAAAAAGCAGAACGTACAGCCTGAGCGAGAACGCCAGTCATAGTATTTGGGTAAGCCTAGACCAGCACTATCGAGAATGTCGAGGACTCCCTGCTTTTTTATGCCGTCTTCTGCAAATGGCATTTTAATGGTGAGATACTTTTGGTTTTCATTAGGACGGTAGCCATCTCGCCATGGTTCATCTGCGCGAATACCGACATAAGAAATGACTTCATAGCCATCATTAAAAAAAGGTCGAATCCATTTTTCAAAAGGTTCGAGCTTCATGCGAATCGTACACCACCGTTGCTGACCAGCAGGTAGAAAATTATTGTGTTGCTCTAACCAATAATCGAAACCTTTTTTATCGTTGATGTGCAAAATTGGCTTACCTAGTACAATCTCAAGTTGTTCTAGGTATTCATAGACTTCTGGAAGTTCTTTGCCAGTATCGGTAAAGAAATACTCGATATCGAGTTCAGGATAGTTTCTAGCCATGTATACTGCGAGAGCAGCACTGTCTTTGCCTCCTGATAGGCCAAGGACATGTTTAACCTTACGTTGATCACTCATTAAAAAGACCTGCGTGCGTTAACTTTTCGCTTCGAGCGATTTCCTGAGTAGTTGTTGTAATAGATTGATTTTATGGAAATCGTCAAGTTCCGAGAGCTGATGTTCAATAGTACTCATAGTACTTTCCAGTTCTTCTGTTTCTACTGCTCTGATTTCTCGTTTGAACGATGTCAGTTTACCATCATCCCCTTCCAAAACGAGGGAGACCAACTTTGTTTTACCCGATTGAGAGGCGAGATCGCTGCCACTACGCTGAGACTTAACTACACTTAAAAAGTCCTGGGCGTAATCACTGATTTTGGTTGATGCGGTCTGAAGTATCCCTTCATTCCAGTTCTTTTTTCCGCGTCCAATGACGATTTGAATCATGCTTTCCAGCCATTGTAGCAGTCCGGTGTCACTTTTAGCGAGTTCGCGTGCGAACGCTTTTAAGCGCAAGTCGCCGGAATTCTGCTCGACATACTGGCACATATCTGCAAGCTCTTCGCCACTTTCTGGGAAAATGGTTTTCACCTTGGTTTTAATCGCTGCGAGCATTTGTTCGTGCTTTTGTCTCAACGCCCTAAAGCAGTCTTCTAATAAATCGATTTGACTCGTAAACTCATCAGCACCAAAGGCGATTAACTCTTTTCGTAAATCTTTGATGAGTAGTGTATGCGGGTCATTGGCTTGTAAAAATAGATCTCGGATTCTCAAGTAGACTCTGTTGCGCTCGTCGTTACCTGGGACAATATGGTGCGCATTTTTCACCCAGAGTGGAAGGTTGTGCATAGTCGTCACCAGCGGTGTCGCGACAGAAAGGATGTTATTGGAAACATCACGGTTCGTTTCGGACGCTGTAAAAACCGCTAGATGCTGCAACCACTCTTTCTCATCCTTCGCCAACACGATGTATTTGACGGCAAGAACGCCCGGGCTCTTTATCAGCTTGTGCACATAATCGCTGTCGGGTTCTGCAATGAAGGCAAATTCACCAGACATGTCTTTCTCGTAATAGGCGATTTGTTCGCCCATCGATTTCAAAAACGCGAGCAAAAAGATGGGAATGACACCCTTTGTCAAACCAAAAGGAGCGTTTGCCCAAAGCTCTGCGATTTCTGATAAATCGATCTCGCTGCCCTTGCGATCTTTTAGACGTTTTTCCGCAGCGGCGAATACGGCATTTAGCTTTTTGTCTGGATCACCTCTAGACCAATGCTTGCCCTTTTCACCACCAGCGGAGTGAATAGCGGTATTTTTTAAGCAACTGATATACATTGATTTTTCAGGTGGAAAACCCTCAATACCTAAGTCCTCATGTTCGTCTTTATCAAGCATTGCTTCAAGCAACTTTTTCAAAGCAGAAACCGCCGTACCAGAAAGTTTGTTACGGTTAACGAGCTCATTAAGAATTCTAGGGGTTTGATGGAATATACTGTCAGCGGCAAAGGTGGCGATTTCACTCATCGTTTCTTTGCCATAGACCATTCCATTGTGTATCCATCGCGCATTGTTGAAGGCGGCAGTCAATGCCGCCTCTAAAGCCGATTGAGCGTTAAACGAGCGTGCTCTATGTTCTTCCCGAGCGACCTTGTCATGCGTCAGCGCTGCACCAGTGGCTTTGTCACTTTTAATGAGATCCAGCGCGTACTTTTCATTAGCTAAGCTTATAATTTCAAATGCATTAGGTGAACATGCGATAATCAACGACTTATCATTGCGTGTCAGCTCAAGTAGGCGGTCTTCTGGTTCTTCTTTTAGCAATAACAAGAAATTTGCAAACTCGCCACTTCGGGAACTAATAAGGGCCGGTATATCGATATAGCTGAGTTGCATCGCTACAGTTTGAGCAGCCCATCTCAGTGTACCAAATTCATGATAGTGACCTTTTGCAATGACTTGGGAACTAAAGTTAATACGCTCAACAGCTTCGTGGCTGTTGTGCAGTTGTTCTATTTTCTCTTCCACTAAGCCAGCAATATCGATATCTGAGCCTTCAAATACGACCCAAGACGATAAGTGCTTTCTAAAGACGATGCATGAGGCTTCTTTTAGCCGTTGTAAGCATCCTTTTAGCTGCTTTTTGTCGGTAATCTCCGTTGCGGTAAGAAGTATGCTTTCCGTCGCTGTTAAGTTAGCAGATTTACCGAACAAGGTAATTAATGAGATCGCTTTAAGCAATGCGATGCATTGTGGAGAAAAGTCTTGTTTGAGCGCTTTTCTTATCGCATCCGCCGCAGTTGCCCATCCATGCCCATCAGGGGAGCCCAATATTGCGTGCTCCATATTGGCTTCAAGATAATCCCAAAGATGGCTAAGGTTGTATCGAGCGTTTTGATCGCTTGTTTGTTGTAAGAAAAGTTGGAAGCTGAATTGCTCATACGAGTTCAAAAAGCTGAATGTACTGCGTTCGTTTTGACTAAAGCGCCTCTTGGCTATGGGCCCTAATAACAATGCTGTTAATGGGTGAAGTGGAACACATTGTTCTAGACGCGTGAGTAGCAACTCTTTACGCTGTTGTTTGTCGTCAAGAGCTGAGAGTACGCGTCGGACGAGCTCATCATCACCACTACAGTGTAATGACGTTTTTTTGATTGAGTTACTGATCAGCGCTACCGTTTCATCGGTCGATACATTGTACAGAATATCGCTGTAGCGGCCTTGAATTTTGGCCCATTCATCTTGTAGTTTAGTACCGCGTTCTTTTGCATACTCACTGAATGCTTGATGTAGCAAGCCCAAAAAAATGACTGGAATGTCAAGGCGAGAGAGCTCTTCAGCAATGTCTTGAAATAAGTGTAAATCCCCCCCGTTTCGGTTGATGAACTCTAAGCTTTTCCCCATTTCATCGGCAATGATCAACACACCATCCACATAAGGCGCTACATCATCAAAGAGGGCCTTCCAAGAGCTAATCAGTTCGCTATCACTCTCAACACTGGATTTACGATACTTATTAAGCACTTTGGCACTATTTGTCTTAGGGTGTTCCTCAAGCGCTCTCAGCGTGGCATTCCAAAAGGATTCGACAGGGCCACTGACGCCTCCTACTGAGCGTATTTGTAGCCACCCCTTTTGGTATGGTGTGCTCTGTTCTAATAGCAATTTTGATTCTGTATTAATGGTATTAATTGCAGCACTACGGATACCTGAGTCAGCATGTAATAGACCGGCCATGAGCAGCGCAACTGTCGATTTACCGGAGCCGTAAGCGCCTGTTAATGTGTAAGCGCTTTGTCCGGTTTGGCCGTATTGGCGAAGGAGCGTTTCTACAGAAGCTTGTGCTGTACCGTGGTAAACTAAGCCAGGAAAGAAGTCTGCGCTCAAGTCACTATCGATACGGGTAGAACGTTGGTGGCGTGTAGCGATAGAGTATTGTTTATTGAGAGTCACGCTTACTTTTCCTCTGGTTGGTAGTATTGTTTAAGGTATAGATTTGGATCTATGCTATCGATGCTGCTAAAAGAGTGCTGCACTTGTCTCAAGCCTTGAGTATCGGTCCAAGCAAATTTGCCGTTAGTGAGCGTTTCTACTTGATCCAGCTTGTCACTCAGCCCTGCGGAAGATAGGCGAAATACGCGTCCCGGGGAGCCTACGTCATTTAACAATGCGTCAAAAGATAAGGTATTGACCTTGCTAATCTTATGTTTTTTCTGCATATAATCAATGAGTGCATAGGTGAAAATTTCGACAGGCAAAGATGGACGTCGGGTAAGATCCGCAATGTAGCTTTTAGCGCCCTCTTGTTTTAATAAACCGAGTTCCGTAAACGGAGAGGCAAAGCTGTCTTCGTTGACTTTGTTGGTCTGCAACGATTTGCGTGCATACATTTGTAAAAGACAATCAATGTCTTTGTTTAGCGTTGCTTGTGTGAGTTCTTTTTCGTGATTCGCCAATGCGTCTTTGATTTCAATCGCCAAAGAGTCTTTCTTTAGTTTTATTCCATTGAAATAATTGAAGAAAAACCTAGAGGCATTAAGCTCATCTTTAGTAGGCCCGATAGATTGTAGTAACCAATGCAGGAGCCAAGTTGTGCCTATTTTATCGAGGTATTCATCATACGCGGTATGACCGTTTTTGTGCGTAAACAGCTGCTCAGCGAGCGATGTTAGTTGATAAGTCTGTTTTTTGTTATCGATACAAATCACCAAGTTCAGCGCTCGGATCCAGTGTCGAACAGACAACACCATGTTTTTACCCATGCCCATCGACTGCATCTGTTGTTCGATGTTCGACTGACTAGAAAGGGACTCACCTTTTACAACTTCTTGAATAATCTTGTAAATCCACCCATAACGGATAGGGAAAGTTTGATGTCCGGAGAATTTCAGTGTCGTAGATTCGATGTTCAATGTGCTTACCTTGCTGAATTGGAGATTTTATCCAAACAAAGAAATTATTGTATCAGAAGGTTATTGTATCGAATAGATATAATGCGTGATCTTTGTGGCTGTGGTGATAATATTTTTAGGTTATATTATTGATAATAAGGGATTTATTTCTCTTTCTTAACTCGGTGATGTCGATATTGGTACGCTTCTCATCGCCAAAATCAAAACGTGATTCCCATGAGTTACCAGCAGTTGACCGAAGGACAACGATACCAGGTTTCTGTCCTTTTGGCCCATGGCTGTTCACAAACAGTCATTACCGAAACCCTTTGTAAATCAAAATCAATAATATCGAGAGAGCTAAGTAGGAAAAGGTTACCAGACGGCCGTTACGAGCCCGCTCAAGCTCAGCAGCTGGCGACAGGTCGACGTATACATGCCGCCAAAAGGCGTATACTTTCGATGACAATCGATTTTATTAAACTCTGCCTGGACGTTGATTGGAGTCCAGAGCAGATTAGCCATGTGAGCGCGCGGTTGGGCATGCCTGTCAGCCATGAATGGATTTATCAATATGTGGCAACGGACAAAGCGGCTGGCGGCAAACTGTATAAGTCATTGCGCCAAGGGCACAAACGCTATCATAAGGGCAAAACAAGCAAGCGTTGTGTAATACCAGACCCTGTCTCTATCGATGAGCAGCCAGGCATTGTTGATACCCGTGAGCGTTTTGGTGACTGGGAAATCGATACTGTTTTGGGCAAACACGGCATATGCGCGCTTGCCACCATTGAGCTACTTGGATCGTACGCCGCGCATGTGCACACAATCACAGCAGATAATGGCTCAGAATTTGTCGGGCATAAGGCAATAGCCGAGGCATTAGAGACAGACATTTACTTTGCTCATCCTTATTCATCCTGGGAGCGAGGTTTAAACAAAAACAGTAACGGGCTGCTCAGGCAATATATTCCCAAGGGCACTGACCTGCGTGAAATCACCGATGAAGATGTGATGCAAGCTGTTGCCCGCTTGAATGCTCGACCAAGAAAATGTCTTGGTTTTAGGTAGCCTAACGTTATCTTTAACAAGTTATGTCAGGCTGCAGACGAGAGTGTTGCATTTCGCGGTTGCATCCGCGTATGCGCGTACAATACTATAGTCATGGTATTTATATGGTTTTAATGCCACATAAGGCATGTTTTTTTCAGCATATCAGTTACCTAGGAAGAGCATCTATGCAAAAGTCTCTAGACATTTTTAAAGCGGAGCCTCAATCAGTCTTTGATGTCATCTGTGAGCGAAAAAATACGGGCTTTTATATGCCGGCTTATCAGAGACCATACTCATGGGAAGAAAGCCATATTAGAGATCTATTTTCTGATTGTGAGAGTGTTTTTAGAAATCTTCTTGAATCGCCTGATGCGATTATTTTCCTTGGGTCTATACTGAGTGTTGACGATAGTTCTGGTCTGACAATTTATCCTTTAGTTAAAAGGGATAAACCTACGCACATTAAACTTATCATCGATGGCCAACAGCGCCTTTCTACTCTGATTCTTATTATTCTTTGTCTGAATGAAAGATTGAGAATGCTTTTACCGAGTTTGAAGAAAACGATACATTTGGAACAAGATGAAGAAATCAAAGATGTTCTCGATGAATTGCGACAGGTAGTCTCTCAACTGAAAATTGATACCTCAAATACGGTTGTAGAGACAACCGCAGAACATGAAGTATATAAAAAACTTCCTAAAATTATTCGCTCACAGATCGATTGTTGGGGGCGAAGTGAGAAAAAGGCTCAATATGAAAGTCCTATATCAGAATTATTGGCTGCTTATCAGCGTCACATCGTTGAACAACGAGATAGTTCTGTGTTCGAGCCTTTAAACCTGTCATTGATGAGTGCTTCTGCTAAACGTGTAGTTGAAAACGTCAAAGAAATAAGAAAGCAGCTTGATTGCGTACAACAAGGTTTTCAATTCAAGTCTCCTGAAGGCGAACTAGAAGAGAAAATAAATATCAGCGACTTAGTCGATATTGAAACGTTAGATATATGTTTAGACTTCCCTATTGATAAGGATCTAGCAAAAGCATCTAAGTCGTATGATAAAGTTGCAGAAGTAATTTACATAGCCGCGTTTGCAAAGTTTTTACTTCACCGCGTTTGCCTTACTTATGTTGAAGTTAACAATGAATCTTATGCATTCGATATGTTTGAGGCTTTGAACACAACAGGGGAGCCTCTTACTGCCATTGAAACGTTTGTTCCTAAGGTAGTTGAATACATCGGAGCCCAGAGAAAAAATGGGACTCCCGAAGAAGAAATTGAAGCGTCAATGGGTACTCTCAACTCCATCACGGAGCGCTTTGAAGGTATCATCAAAAGTAAAGAAAAAAACCTTAAAACTAAAGCTCTAATACTTGCCTTTGTTCGCGCATATCAAGGAAAAGTGAAAGTTACGAGCTTAAGAGATCAACGTGATGCAATGCTGAAAAGCTATGAAAACTGTCATTATAAAGACGAGTATTTAACCCAACTTGCAACAACTGCTGATTTTCTATTCGATCATTGGCAGGCTGCGGTGCCTAGTGTCGGAAATCTAGTAGAATCTAGCGAGCAGGATATTTCAAATCTATGTTTACGTTACCTCGTAGATATGAAACATGATATTGTTCAAAGCCTATTGGTACAGTTTGTATTAGCTGATGAAAAGTTTGGAGTAACCGGTACAGAATATTCCGACTTTGCAAAAGTGCTTAAGGCTATAACTGCATTTAGCGTACTTTGGCGTGCGATGAGTGGTGGAGCTGATGGAATTGATGCTGTTTATAAAAAGTTACATGAACGCGGTGTGAGTGTAGATCACAAAGGGTACCAATTGGGTAACGGGCCTCAGACGTCTGATCGATTTAATGCCGATATTATTAAGCGATTTTTTCGGGAAGAGCTAGAAGCAAAGATTAGTTCAAAAGGCTCTCCGAAAGAGGATGTTGATGAAAAGTGGCTTGATATCTGTTCTAAACAACAGATTCTAACTAAGCCGAAGAATACTAATATGTTGCTCTTAGCTGGTATGCATGGCATCGAGCTTAACGGTATCCATCATGAGATTTCAAATAAACCGAGTACTGACTTTCTGACCACTATAATGTGGGAGCTACTTTCTGGTAAAAACGCTATTAAGAAGGTATTTAACGGTGGTTTTACTGAAGGGTGGGGCGATGATAGAATTGCTAACCCAGAAGAGTACAACAAGATCGGTAATGTATTAATTGATGCTCGCAATGGGGTTTCCAGCACGAATCCACCGTCTTGGTACAATCTCAAACAACATCTACTCCAATCTTTATCCAATGATTCGATCGACAACATTGATGATATCTTATTGGCGGAGAGCCAAATTTCTAATGAATCTAAGCGTAATGCTTCAATATTAATGCTAGAAAAAAAGTTTGCAGATATTACGTTTGCGGATGAATGGACGAAGCAACATATTGATGAACGAAGTGTATTACTGCTGACTAACGCATGGCGCAATCTTACTCAATGGCTTGATTGGGAGTGATCATGCAGTTTTCAGCTCTTGGACTTAAAGCTAAGTATGACACCGATGAAGAAAGTATACTGGAGTGTGTACATATTCCCTTGCTCTCTTGTGCAAATCGCTATGATAGAGCTGTAGGCTATTTTTCAGCTGATGTCCTAGTTTCAGCAGCACAAGGGCTGGATCAGTTTATTCATTCTGAAGGAAAGATGCGCCTTATCATTGGTGACCCATTGTCTGATAATGAGTATGAGGCAGTGATGAAGGGAGTATCAAATCCTTGTAAAAAAAAGTCTCTTCAATTAGCTGACTTATTGCTTAGTAGTGACGAAATGAATCTGAAGCTATTGACGTATATGGTGGCGAAAGGGCTACTTGATATTAAGTTTGCCTTCACTCATCAAGGCATGTTCCACAAAAAAACAGGGATCTTTTATCAGCAGGATGAAATTGTTGTATTCAGTGGCTCAGCAAATGAAACCCTGGCTGGATTGTCCAAATATAACTCTGAGGAAGTTTCACTCTTTTTTAGTTGGCGTGAATCTTTTGCTGATTACGGGCAAGTTGAAGTGGATAATTTTAATGCGCTATGGAGTGATACCAAGAAGCGAGCAAAAGTTGTTTCTATTGATTCAGAGGTTTACCAAAAAATTCAATCTGGTGTTGACCTTGACGCATTAAGTAGGGAGTTGTTTCCAGCCTCTTATTCAGCCAAAGCTTCTAAGCCTTTCTTCTCCTATAGCTTCCCTAAGTCGGAACAGAAGTTAGCTAAGTTAAATATTGAAGCTAAGACCCCACGTAAGCCATTGATGGTTAAGAAGAGAGCATTTGAGTTATTTCCTCATCAAATCGAGGCTATAAATAGTTGGCGTAAAGCAGATTTTAATGGCTTGTTCAAATTGGCCACTGGCTCAGGTAAGACATTCACATCCATATCTGCACTGGTAGAGCTGTATGAAGAGCGTCACAAGAATGGTGATGCCATTTTTGCAATAATTAGCGTCCCGTACATTGAACTAGCCAATCAATGGGTAAAAGAATTAGCGCCTTTCAATATTGCTCCCGTTCAATGTTACGATGGCTCTGATAAGTGGGCTTCTGCATTGGATAAAAAACTTCTGCGTTTTCGAACCGGAACTTTAGATTTTATCTGTGTTATTGTCGTCAACAAGACCCTCTCATCAGAATTGTTTCAGTCAAAAATCGCCAAAGTATCACCTGAAGATATTTTGTTAATTGGTGATGAATGTCATCACCTCGGCAGTCAAAATTATTTTGATTCCTTGCCTCCAGCGCGTTATCGAATAGGGTTATCGGCCACCCCCTTTCGTACCGATGATGACGAGATCGAAGGATCGCCATTCCCTGATACAATCAGACAGAATTTACTTTCATACTTTAAAGGTATCATTAGTGAGTACTCGCTAAGTGATGCAATTAAGGACGGTATACTCGCTCCCTACCGTTATGAGCTTGTTCCAGTCTATCTTAATGAAGAAGAGCAACAGCAGTACGAAGAGTATTCAGCTAAAATTCAGAAATTAATTTTGAGGGCAAAGTCTACAAAGTTATCCATTGATGAGCAGTCGATGTTAACTAATATGTGTGGAGCAAGAGCAAGGATTCTAGCAACTAGCTCAGGTAAACTGCCAGCATTAATCTCCTATTTGAAAAAAAATCCAGAGCTGTCATTAATACACTCTTTAATCTATGTGGGAGAAGGTTCAGCACCAGGAGATAGTACCCCATACATAACTAAGGTCACCAATTGTCTGCATGAATATGGTTGTAAGGTTTCCAAATTTACTTCTCAAGAGACAGCGTCAGAGCGAAGTAGGATTATGAATAGCTTCAAAGAGCAAAGGATTGATTCTTTAGTGGCCATGAAGGTTTTGGATGAAGGTATCGATGTTCCAGTGTGTCAAAGCGCGTTTATCCTAGCTAGTACTCGAAATCCAAGACAATATGTCCAGCGAAGAGGCCGCGTTCTTCGAAAAGCAGCCGGTAAACATGAAGCCTTGATTGTGGACTTTGTTATTCTCCCGTTACCTGGGGTAGTGAATAACTTTAGTCAGAATTTACGGAGGGCGGAGTTAGAAAGGATAGAAGATTTTAAAATAACAGCTATCAACCCAAAAGAAATTGAGAAAAGAATCATTGAATTAGGAATTTATTGATGAACCTTAATGCATTTAAAGATTTATTGAAAGAAGTTGATAGGGATACACAGATTGCTCATCAGGACTATTCAAATAAGTCAGCGGTTCATAAAGCCGCACTCCAGATAATGCAGTTTGAGAAAGAGCTGTACTATGGAGACTTAGTGCAATCTCGTCACATTCAAAAGGTCAAAGACATAATTGACGTCAATGCGGAAGATATTGTAAATGAAATTAATAAGACTAGAGATTAATAACTTCCGTCAGTTCTATGGTAAGCAATTTATCGACTTTGCTGTAGATCCAGAGCGCGGAGTTACGCTAATTCATGGTGAAAATAATGGTGGAAAAACAGCGTTGCTTAATGCTCTTCGCTGGTGCCTTTATGAAGAAACTACGGAAAATTTACTGGACTCTAAAAACCTTATAAATAAGCATGCTGCGGAGAAAGGTAAAAATATCTTCAGTGTTTCTGTGCAACTCGAACACCAGAATCGTTTATTTGAAGTTCGGCGAGTTAAAGTGAAAAATGATGCTAGTAGTAAATTACATGTGTACGAAATTGAAGATGGCTGCTACGCGGAAAAAGCTGAGGATAACCCTAACACGATAATAAATACGGTCTTACCAAAAGAGATGTCTCAGTATTTTTTCTATCAAGGAGAAGGTACTGGTACTTTAAGTAGTCAAAACGACTTCTCTCATATCAAAGATGCTATTGATAAAGTATTGGGTTTAATGGTCGCTAAAAAAACGTTAAAACATCTAACGACAGTAAAGACAAATTATCAAAAAGAGTTAAAGAAGTACGATACCAATAAAGAGATCGAGACGTTGTTATCAAATAAGGACGATTTAATTTCAAGTTTGGATCGAGAGAATAATCTTCTTGCACAAAATAAAAGTGAGTTAGAAAGTGCAGAAAAAGAGTTTGAGTTCCAGCTATCTAAGCTTAACCGCTTTAATAAGACATCGATTGAAGAAAGAATTAAACTTCGCGAACAACAAGAAAGATTATTGAATGATTACCAACGGCAGCACAAACAACTATTAAAAGAGAAAATAACCAACACACCTGGTTGGGCATTGGCAGTATTTGGTAAAAAGCTTGCTTCAATAGATCTTTCAAGCATTAATAAAGAAGAAATAAATAAATCACTTCGCTATACCGTGGATAAGCAATTGCTACGTGAAATTATAGATAATAACGAGTGCATCTGTGGTACGCACGTTGGAGAAGATAGTTCGGCAGCTCGGCTTCTAGAAGAGCTTGGTAAACATGCCATCGACCCTGAACTTAAGCGGCGCTGGGAGTTAGCTGTCAAGCTACAAAACACACTTTGTAATCAGCAATTTCCGAGAGCTAGTATGGAAAAGTTATTAGCGGATGTTGATGACCGCGAAGATGGCATACAGGAACTTGAAAATAGTATAAAGGACTTAAGTCATACTATTGTTGATTCTGATATTGATGACATTAAGGTTATCGAACGTGACAAATATTTAGCTAAATCAAGGTGTGATCAACTAAATCGTCAGATTCTACAAATTGAGCAGAGCGTTAGTAAAAAAGAGATTGATATTAAAGATATTGATCGCAGAGTAAGTAGCCTGTCAGCAACTCAGCCTAAAGCTCATAAAGTTCGTAACTTGATTCTCGCAACAGAGAAGATAGTAGAGTTATATGAGGAGGCCATTATCTCTTCACAGGAAGGTGTTGACCAGATCCTCTTAAGCAAGATGCAGTCGTTATTTAACCAAGTGGCTTTTAATGGTTATACAGTTAAAAAAGATACTAGCGTCAAAGGAGGAAGCTTTACATGGGCAATCGTAGATAGAGAAGGTAAACGAGTAGCTGCGGGGAATGGTTATCAAGCGATGTTATCTATTTCGTTTGTTGTTGCGTTGATTGAATTCTCGAAAGATCGTGCGAATAATAAGCAGCACTTGCTTACTCCAGGTACTGTTGCTCCCTTTATTGCAGACTCAATTCTAGCATTTATCGGTCCTGATAATGGTCGAGAACTTGTCCGTTACATTGCGAACAAAGTAGAGCAATCAATATTTATGTTCTCTCAGGCTCAGTGGACAGAAACACATGCTGACAAGGGAATTCGTCATAAAATTGGTAAGGAATATAATCTTGTTCAGCATACAGTGTTGACCGAAGAAGAGTTTAAAGGGCAGTACCCTACAAAACTTACTGTAAAAGGTAATGACTATGATGTTGTACGCTTTGGTAGTGATTTTGATAAGGTAACGATTGAGGAGATCCCTGTTAATGGCTGAAATAATTGATTGGCGTAAACTATCGGTACGCCGGGATGTTCGCTTTGAAGCGTTGGAAGAGCGATTTTGCTCTACAAAAGGGACGAAAAGTGATAACCGAGTCTTTAGTACAGTAAAAGAACTGATGGTTTTTGCGGCATTAGTTGGTTATCAATTAGATGACTTTCAACCACTTGAGTCTAAAGTAAGCACAACCCCAATTTTGCTGGATACCTATGCGACGACAGGTCACGACGCTTATATATATCTTATTGCGCTAGCTAAAGAACCGTCTTTGGATATACTCAAAAATGATAGATTAAGAGATGCTATTGGTATTTTTGAAGGATATTGCAATAGTGGTTTGAAGCACATTGATAGTTGGATTATGAATAATATTGGTGAATCGTTAGTGACTAATATTTTATTTAATCAGACATTAGAGTACTTGGTGGAAAATGGATAACTACTACGACTACGCCGCTTCTACACCAGTGTCTCAGCGTGTTTTAGATGCCATGAAACCTTGGGAGAACGAAAAATTTGCGAATGCCTCGTCAGATCATCAAGCTGGACGCGCCAGCGCGCTGGCAATCCAACAAGCAAGAGAGTGTATTGCTGAGAAGATAAGAGCGCTACCGAGCGAGATTATTTTTACTAGTGGGGCCAGTGAAGCGAACAACCTCGCTCTAAAAGGTTTTACTTTCAAACATCTAGATACAAAAGGCCACATTATTACTTCAGAGATTGAACACAAGTGCATTCTTAATACTTGTGCATTTCTCGAGTCAATTGGCTTCGAAGTGACTTACCTCGCACCGGATAGGGATGGTCGTATCTCACCATCGTCTCTCGCAGCTGAAATTCGAAGTAATACTATTTTGATTTCCATTCACCACGTCAATAATGAACTCGGTACTATTCAACCCATAAAAGAATTTGGTGCGATAGCTTTTGAAAACAATATCCGCTTTCACACTGACGCTGCTCAGAGCTTTTGCAAGTGTGATATCGACGTAGACGATATGGATATAGATATGCTCTCAATATCAGGTCACAAAATCTACGGTCCGAAAGGCATTGGTGCGCTTTACGTGCGGGATGCCAGAGACTCTGAGCTAGTCCCCCTGATTCACGGTGGCGGCCAAGAAGCAGGGTTGCGAGGCGGCACTTCTCCAACCCCTTTGATTGTTGGCCTAGCGGCCGCGGTAGAATCTTATCCAACGAAATCAGATTCTATCGAAAAGCAATTTCTCGACGTTATCGCAAAGTTTGACTTTACAAGAAACGGCGGTGTGTCGGTAGTGCCGTCGACGTGGAGCGTTACATTCCAAACAGATAAAGAAGTGAAGCGCTTTATGAGCGATTATCCTTGGCTGATTTCTCAAGGTTCTGCATGTAATGCGCTCTCAAATGTGGCTTCACATGTCCTAACAGCAATTGGGATGTCCGAAGAAACCGCCCGGCGAACCTATCGCATCAGCCTGCCTCCGCACCAGATTAGCGAGAGTTGAGCCTAAAGCCGGAGACGGTTTTTCCAGCTTGAAGCAAACGCTCTTCGTACATTTGCCGGTGTAATATGACTTCATTAGTTGCTGTAGTCCCTAAGAGCTTTGATAATCGCAGATCAAAGTTCTTTTGCTTATTATATTGATCACTCTGTGTATCAAGCAACAAATGTTTATTGAGTAAGGGTGGGCGCCGCCCTTTATCAACATAGTCAAAAAAATCGATATCTTGTTCTGCCATCTTTATCTTCGTTCTTTCGACTAAATACGGGACTGATTTTTCAAAATCATCATATTGAGTCAAGGTAAGCTTACCAGAGTTGATATGTATTTTGATCAGGTCAATGGAGTCATCGAGTTCGCCGTACATCTGCAATGCAGCGCCAACATAAACGCGTAAAAGAAGCGGTAACTTTTCTGTATAGCTTTTGTGGAAAATCAGAGAGTGCCCTTCTTTGAGGATGCTCGCCGGTAATTGATGGTGAGCTTTGACACACTGCTCACCAATGAGCTTCGTATCCGCTATCGCAAAAAGTAGCTCGGTCGAGAGATTAATAGCTGTACGATGATCATCGAATAAAGCTTTAATATCACGCCTTAGGCTTTTAGGCTGTTGTGTGTAGGGTTTCCGTTTGTCAAATAACCCCATAGAGAAATAGACAAGTAGGTCCTCTTTTCGGGATTTTTCTGCATTGAAAAATTCCCGGGTATCGAACATTTCCTGAAGCAAACCAAACACTTTTTTATGAGAACCAATTAGACTTCTCACCTCTTCCGAACGGTTAAATTCGTCATTTGCCGGCACCCGGCCGAGCTCGAGGCACACGTTCCAAAAATCGTCAAATAGAGCGCTGTTTTGGCTGATCACCAAGTTGGCTTTGTCTTTACTCTCAATAGGCTGAGGTGATGTCAGTTGCTGCCAAGTATGGTGCCGTTGGTACTTACTTTGTAAGCGGTTAATAAACCGGTGAACGCCTACTCAACATCACTGAGATCCACACACCATGGCATCAGATCTGACATATCATCCGATGGCGACCGTTTGGG
>NZ_MUFR01000049.1:0-17442 GCF_001996185.1 Salinivibrio costicola subsp. alcaliphilus | reverse complement strand
GAGGCTGCTCTTCCCCGTACTCCGTAAGCGAAGCGCTCTGTATTCAAGATCCCGAATACCGATGACGGAATACAGAGTACAGAAAGAGCAAGAGCCCCGATGCAAGCGCGATCTGCTCTATCTAGTCTCTTGTCTCTAGAAGCGAAGCGTCTCGGCTCTCTTCCTTCTCCGGTTGCTCACTTAAACCCGGCACCGCTTGGCAAAACGTGCACTCTTCATTATCCACCGAGGCTGTATGTTAACGGAGCAACGCTAAGCAGCCTAACCAAAAGTGCCTGTCCCGATAACTAGAATCATCAACGTTAGAACCAGCGTAGTTCGGTATAAGCGCCAGAACAGTACCAGTAATTATCGTAGTATCGGCCGCGCGCCCGTTGCACGGCGCCATCAGACATTAGGGCTAAAGATTAACCTCGATCGTGATAAAAGTGTCTGTCCTCATAAAATGATAAAAGTGTCTGTCCTCATAAAATGAGCGTTAAAAAAAGCGCCATTAAGGCGCCATAATCGGTCAATAAGAAGAGTCTTTCGTTACGCGGGGACAGTCGCCTCTTGCTTTTGCTCAGCGCTTTCGGTTGGCTTACTGAGATATACATGCTGATACGCGTAGTTTGTGGCTTCAATGTAGCCTTCAACCGAACCACAATCGAATCGCTCGCCCTCAAATTCATACGCAAGCACACAGCCGCGTTTCGCTTGTTCGAGTAAGGCGTCAGTGATTTGGATTTCGCCACCTTTGCCTGGCTGCGTGTTTTCCAAAATATCAAAAATATCCGGCGTCAGAATATAGCGACCAATGATCGCCATATTACTCGGTGCCTCTTCTGGCGCGGGTTTTTCGACCATGTTGTCCACCCGGAACAAACCTGATTCTAACTTGCTGCCACTAATTACCCCGTACTTATGCGTCTCAGTTTCGGGAACACGTTGCACCGCCACAATCGAGCAACGATAGTGGTTGTATAGCTCCACCATTTGCTTAAGCACAGTGTCACCACCAAGATTCAAGCAAAGATCGTCCGCTAGCACGACGGCGAATGGGTTATCTCCCACCAGCTGTTTACCCGTCAGAATCGCATGGCCTAACCCTTTCATTTCATTTTGGCGAATGTAGGTGTATGAGGCAGATTGGATCAGCGCACGAACATCCGTCAGTAAGGCTTCTTTTTTGGTGCCACTGATTTGATGCTCGAGTTCGTAGTTTTTATCAAAATGATCCATCAAAGCATGCTTGCCCCGGCCTGTCACAATACCCATATGTTGCACGCCAGCTTGAATCGCTTCATCCACGCCGTACTCGATCAATGGCTTATTTACCACCGGCATCATTTCTTTAGGCATTGACTTAGTCGCGGGCAAAAAACGGGTGCCATAGCCCGCAGCCGGAAATAAACAGTGCTTAATCACAAAGGTTCCCCGTAAATACTTCATTTACATACATTACAACAGAAAGCAAGAGAGCGGCGCAATAGGTAGCGAGGCTAGCATACCGATAGCGAAATACAGAGTACAGAAAGAGCAATAGCCCCGATGCAAGCACGAGGCGGCTCTATCTAGTTTCTAGCCTCTAGAAGCGAAGCGTCTCGTCTCTTCCCCGTACTCCGTAAGCGCAGCGCTCCGTATTCAAGATCCCGAATACCGATGACGGAATACAGAGTACAGAAAAAGCAAAAAACCCAATGCAAGCACGATCTGCTCTATCTAGTTTCTAGCCTCTAGAAGCGAAGCGTCTCGTCTCTTTCCCTTGCTCTTCCGCACATTTAAGATGAAAGATCTGTGATGTGTGCGGTATTTATTTTACTTCTCGCCGTATAGCCATTAGAGTTTACAGGTGTCTGCGTTTGCAGACGTTTTTGTATTAATGCAAAAATCATGGAGAGACGAATGAAAAAAATTGCAACGGGTCTGATTGCTATGCTGTTCGCAGCAAGCACAATGGCCGCAACAGAAGCCGCGCCGGGAGCTGGCGCAAGTGGTGGTGGCGCTGGAGCAGGTGCTGGCGCGGGTGCCGGTACAAGTGCTAGCGCGGGTGCTGCTGGCGCAGGGGCTGGAGCCGGTGCGGGCGCTGCTGGTGCAGGTGCTGCTGGTGCGGCGGCAACAGGTGGCATTGCTGCTGGTACAGTTGCTGCTGGCGTCGCTGCTGCTGCGGCAGTTGGTGTGGCGGTTGCTGCTGCTAACAATGACGATAACAACACGTCAACTTCTGCTAGCGCTAACGCAAATAATTAAAGGCAATAGCCATTCAAGTAGCTGCAAAGCCGGCTTTGTAGCTACTTTTTAATCAATATAGCCCGTCAACCAATAACCTATGAATAAGCCCTTCTTTTCCATTTCAGCTATTTTTATCGCGCTCACAATAACTGGGTGCACGCAGCGCATACAAGATCTCAGTGATTCGTTTAAATTCGCTTATCAAGGCTTTCCCGATGCGCAAAAAAGCTGGGACGAGATCAACGTACTGCCCTATGCCAGCCTTTATGCACAACTCGATAACGGGCCACGAGGTTTTATGGTACTGGCCTTTGCTGAGCCTAGCCAACATCCGAGCCCAAATTTAAAATGGTTATCGGGCGACCATGAAATGATCGTCACCCGCAACAGCCGCATTGTAAAAACGGTTAACTTTGCTGAAGGTAATCTCACCGCCACCCAAGTGAGTAGCCCTGATCCACTCAGTGTTGGCTTGAATACCCTTTCCATGCCACACACATGGTCACGCACCATTGACTGGCAACCAGGCAATCACAGTGGCTACCGAGCCGATTCCACCTTTAAGCGCGGCAAACCACAAAATACTTCCGTGAATGGCACACCCGTGGCAACAACGCACTATACCGAATATGTCACCCTTCCGGCACTCGATATTCAATATACCAATGACTATTGGATCGCTAACGACACGGGCAAAATCATCAAATCCTATCAACATCTCGCACCGGGGCTACCGGCGGTAACACTGACGCATTTAAAGCCATATCAAGGAGACGAAGGTGATTAATTATCAGGTGATTAAACGCGGATTATGTGCCGCCGTCTTGCTAATCGTTCTCCCAGCCAAGGCCAATGTGCTCACTGCCAATCAAGATATTGCGCTGTCGTTCACGCAGCCACCGCGCCTGGCTGAAGCGGTACTAACTATCACTCAAGCCCAACACCGCTCACTTGATGATGTCTATTGGCCCGCCGCCGGGCTTTACCAACGCGGCAGTGAAAAAGCCAAGCAAATTGCCGATTTGCAACCGGTTCGTCATCAAATCGCTGTCAATACCGGCACAGTAAAAAAACAATGGCAAAAGCTTTATCAGGCACTCAACAAAATGGCGGTTGGCGAGCGTATACCCGGCACGGTTGACCCCGACATCACCCGCATCACCCCCAATACCAATCCGGTGTTAAAAGGGAATTGGCACGTGCAACTGCCTAAACGACCAACAAACGTAACAGTGCTCGGCGCGGTGGATAAACCTGGTGACTATCCTTGGGGCGAGCGATACGCCGCCAGTGATTACATCCAGCAAGCCAAGGTAGACACCTTAGGCATCTCTCACGTGTGGGTGATCAGCGCCACCGGTGAGCGCGCCCAATATCCAATTGCTTATTGGAATCACCAGCATCGCGATATTCTGCCAGGCTCGGTGATTTATATCCCCTTGCCCAGCAAAACTATTAAAGGCCAAGCGATCGCGCCTAACCAGCATGTCCTGGCATATTTACAAAACAGGTTAATCCCATAATGATGTCTCTTTCTTCTGCATCCGGACGCCTTCTACTGTCTGCGGTGGCATTAGCCGTTAGCCATGCCGTGTCAGCCGACAGCTTCGATTATCCCGAGCTTGTCCATTCACAAACCGATTTTGGTGGCGTGGGCCTGATGCAAATGCCCACCGCGCGCACGGCTCCCGACGGGGAATTTACCCTAGGCAGCACCTACAACGAAGACTATGTGCATTTTAATACCTCGCTCCAGTTGTTTCCTTGGCTAGAAACCACGGTCCGCTATACCCAGGTGCATGACTTACTCTATAGTAACGACCCGGACTTTAGCGGCGATACTAAATACACCGACAAAAGCATTGATGCCAAGTTACGCCTGTGGCAAGAAAGCTACTGGTTACCCGAGCTCGCCGTTGGTGTGCGCGATATCGGCGGCACCGGGTTATTTGATGGCGAATACCTAGTCGGCTCCAAACGCGCCGGCCCGTTTGATTTCTCACTCGGCGTTGGCTGGGGTTATATGGGTAATCGCGCCGACCTCACCGGCGATAAAAACCAATCGGTGGATTGTGGCCGTGACACCACCTACTCCGGCAAAGGCGGCAGTGTTGACGTCAACCGCATGTTTACCGGCTGCACCGCGTTATTTGGTGGGGTGGAATACCAAACCCCCTATGCGCCGCTAAGCCTAAAGCTTGAATACGACGGTAACGATTACAAAGCCGATTTTATTAGCACCAAAACCGGCATTCCGATGGAGGTCAACAGCCCTTGGAATGTGGGAGCAGTATACCGTTTTGGCGATTGGGGGGCGGCGCGGTTAGCCTACGAGCGCGGCGCGGTGA
Organism: Salinivibrio costicola subsp. alcaliphilus; assembly: GCF_001996185.1. NCBI lineage: Bacteria > Pseudomonadati > Pseudomonadota > Gammaproteobacteria > Vibrionales > Vibrionaceae > Salinivibrio > Salinivibrio costicola. The sequence continues at coordinate 12,883 of NZ_MUFR01000049.1, read as the reverse complement.
TCACCGCGGGATTAAGCCTGCATACCAACTTTAATCAAGTCAGTCCCTTTTGGCTTGACGATAAAGCGCCAAGTTATCGTCCAACCGCCAAACAAGCAGATTTAAGCGACGACCAATGGCAAGCCTTGAGCCACCAACTTGCCAGTGTAGCTGGGTATCAAGATAACCACGTGCAATTTGATGGTGATACCGTCACAGTGGCAGGCACTCAAAGCAAATACCGCAACCAAGATACCGCCCAAACGCGCGCGGCCACCCTGATTGCTAATACCGGCATTGACGCCAAACAATACCGGATTATTGACCAAGCCGAACGTCAGCCCATCACTGAAACCGTGATTGATGCCAACACCTATGCCGCCGTCGCCACCAACAGCTATGTGGGCGCAAACCCTGACGATGCACGCACGCGCCAGCAGCCGCAACCCACATCGGGCACCGAAAAAGCCAACCTGCGCGATAATGTTGATGCCGGTCTCGCCCCTGTGTTTGTGCAATCGTTTGGCGGCTCAGAAGACTTTTACATGTACTCACTAGGTGTGACTGGCAACGCCGCCACCCGATTAGGCGATCACCTTATTGCCTCGTCTAGCGTGTATGTCAACATTGCCGATACCTACGACAAATTTAAGTACACAGTGCCGCCCGATGGCACCGATCTTAAGCGGGTGCGCACGCTCAATCGACAGTACTTAGAAGACACAGTGCGCGTCACCAATGTGCAACTGACCTACTTAGATCACTGGGGTGATAACTGGTACACCCAAACCTATGGCGGCTACTTAGAGACCATGTTTGCCGGTGTCGGCGGCGAAGTGCTTTACCGCCCTATGAATAGCCAGTTCGCGATTGGGCTTGATGCCAACTACGTCAAGCAACGCGAGCCCGGCTCGGCGTTTGGGCTATTTAAAAACGAATATCAACCTGCAGAAAATGGCAACCGAGGATTCCGGGTACAAACCGGCACCACCACTGGCCACGCTACCCTTTACTGGCAAAACCCGCTAGGCTTATTTAATGGCACATTAGCCAAAATAAGCGCCGGTCGCTATTTAACAGAAGATGTCGGCGTGACAGTAGATATCGCCAAGCAGTTTGATAGCGGGATCACCGTGGGCGCGTACGCCAGCAAAACCGACTTGTCCGCAGAAGAGTTTGGCGAAGGCAGCTTTACCAAGGGCTTTTATGTCTCGATACCGTTTGATTTGCTCTCGGTTAAACCGACCACCTCGCGTGGCGGGCTCTCTTGGCAGCCACTGCAGCGCGATGGCGGGCAAAAACTTAACCGCAAATACTCGCTTTATGAAGTAACCGATGGTCGTGCTCCTTGGTTTACGCGACCAAGCAACAGAGATTAAATTGGATGGTGGCCTATAATAAAAACACGCGGCCGCCCACTAAAAGGAAAATACCGTGATTATTTCATTCGTCGATTTGGCTTTACTGTTATTTTTTTCCACGGCCTCATTGTTTGTGCTAAGAAAACTAGCCAAACATGTAGGCTTGGTCGATAAACCGGATCAGCGTAAGCACCATGCTGGCGCCGTTCCCTTAGTTGGCGGACTGGCAGTGTGTTTGTCACTGGTTTACTTTATTGTTAACAACCCAGATGTAATCCCCCACAGTAGTTTATACGCAAGCTGTATGCTGATTTTGGTGGCGATTGGTGTCTTGGATGATAAGTTCGACCTCGACTTTAAACTGCGCATCGGTGTGCAGGCAGCGTTAGCCATTGCCATGATGGTGCTGGGTGATATCGAGCTAAGTCGCTTAGGCAATATTTTTGCTACGGGACGTGTGCACCTCGACACCCTCGGTTATGGGCTTACCATACTTGCAGTGATTGGTGCTATTAATGCGTTTAATATGGTGGATGGTATTGATGGCTTATTAGGTGGGCTAGCGACCGTCACCTTTGTCAGTTTAGGCGTTTTGCTATATCTGAACGGCCATCAATCAATGGCATATCTGTGTCTTGTTATCACTGTGATTATGGCACCGTATCTATTATTTAACCTAGGTGTATTGGGGCGAGAGCGAAAAGTGTTTATGGGCGATGCCGGTAGTATGCTGATTGGCTTTACTGTGATTTGGTTTTTACTGCTTGCCAGCCAACACCCCACTAATGCTGCGATACGCCCTGTGACCGGATTATGGCTGATTGCTCTGCCTTTGATGGATATGACGGCGATCATGTTCCGGCGCGCAAAACGTGGCGACTCGCCTTTTAAGCCGGACCGAGAGCATTTGCACCATATATTTCAGCGTGTGGGCTTATCACCCCGACAAACCCTGGCCGCCATCTGTTTACTCGCGACCAGCTTTGCCGGCATCGGCATCATTGGCGAACTGCTTCAAGTACATGAAAGCATCATGTTCGCCAGCTTCTTATTTTGTTTTGCGCTTTACTGCATGATGCTTCGCCATATTTGGCGGGTAACCACCTTTATTCGCGCAAAGCTGGGGAAGAATGAATTTGGTGAGAAGGTTGGAGAGGCTAGAAACTAGAGACTAGAGACTAGAGACTAGAGACTAGAGACTAGAGACTAGAGACTAGAGACTAGAGGCTAGAGGCTAGAAAGATCCTAGGGTCCTGGGCCCTAGGAAAAGATAACGGAATACGGAATACGGAAAGAGCGTAGAGCCTCAATGCGAGCACCAGCTGCTCTTTTCAGTATTCTGTAAGCGAAGCGCTCTGTATTCAAGATCCCGAATACCGATGACGGAATACAGAATACAAAGAGAGCAAAAGCGCAGATGCGAGTACGAGGCCGTCCTTTTCCGTACTCCGTAAGCGAAGCGCTCTGTATTCAATATCCTAAATAACGATTGCTGAATACAGAGTACATAAAAAGTAAAACCCCCAATGCAAGATACAAGCACTGGAAGATTCTAACTACTCAACCAACAATGACGTTTCAACCACTATGACCAACATCGTCGCAATTACCGCTTGTCCGACTGGTATCGCCCACACTTACATGGCGGCTGAGCAGCTTGAGAAAGCCGCCAAAAGTCTTGGTATTCAGATAAAGGTGGAAACCCAAGGGGCAATGGGGATTGAAAATGCCTTATCACTCGACGAGATCATGAAAGCAGAGTGCGTGGTTATTGTCTCTGATATCGAGCTAGAAAAAGCAGAAAGGTTGAGTCACTCAACCATTGTTCGCCTTGCCATGGAAGACGTTCTCACGGATGCGAAAGCGGCGCTACAAACGCAACTTTCCCTATGACGGGCGCATTTGTCTGCTTTTCGGCGCCGCTGCAAGGTTTAGTCAGCTGGCAAATGAGCGAGTTGGCAAGGCTATGCTCGCTGTTTAGTGGAAAAAGCACCTTTGTGAATGTCAGCAAAGACTGCACATCAGCGACCACCGACACTTTATCCATGCTTGCCACGGGCACCCAGCCCAATGATATTTGCCTGCTTCTGATTGAGGGAGCAGATGCCGAGCTAATGTGCTTAGTGCTCGCTGAGTACGTCAGTAAGCACTGGCATTTACTCAGCACCTCTGCCTTTACTGCTGCCGCAAACAATCCGTTAGACACGCCATCGCACTTCGCGCATCCAAATCTGCGCGTTGAAGGATTACACACCCAAGCGACACAGTGTGAATCGCTGTTTAGGGAGATCGTTGAACGCGTCGCGGAAAAAGACACATCAATGCAAGCTCATGCTGCTTTTATGGCGCGAGAAGCGCATTCATCCACCTACCTTGGCGATCAGGTTGCACTCCCTCATATTATTGATAGCAGCGTCCCTCATCCCGCCATCATAGTCACTCGCTGTCAGCCAGCGATGACCTGGTTGAATCAAGAATCGGTTTCACTGTGTATTGCGATCGCGGTTCCCAGCGACATCGAGCGTACGACACTACGCGCCATCAGCCGCCTGTCTCGCCGTTTGTCTTCATCCGCATTTCGGCGCTGGTTAACACACTGTGATGACATTCCTACCCAAATTGCGATGCTAGATGCCGCCTTAGATCAGGATTGATGACTGAGCCGTCGATATTCAGAAGGGGTCTTGCCCGTTCTCGCTTTGAACACGCGGCAGAAATAGTTCACATCATTAAACCCACAACGACAGGCAATATCGACTAATCGAAACTCATAACGCATCAACATAAATTTGGCTCGGTCAATGCGCACCCATACAATGTAATCTGCCAGTGTCATATGGCCATATTGTTTAAATAAACGTGACAGGTGGCTCGGGCTGATGTGGAAATGCGCGGCAATATCCGCACGCGAAAGGGCTTGCTGGTAATGCTCTTGAATGTAAATACAGATCCCCTGGTAGAGATCTTCCCCGCGAGAGTGGGCATTGAATATTGGTTTATCAACTAATTGATGGGTGTAGGCTAACAACGCCTTAATCAAATACCCATCGGTTAGCTGCTTGTTGGGCTCTTTCGCAAGCGCGTTTAGCGCTTCTAGAATGTTATCCACCGCAAAGCCTGCACGCATCGGCACGGAGAACTTCTGCACACCGTAAAATCCGGCCACGTTAGCGCGTTTATTCACAAGGCTAAACCCCAACTGCCGGCGGCCATACAGCAAACTCAGCACCGAGCATGAATGCTGCCAATCGGGTTTGTTCCAGCAGTTTGGCGCGATATAAAGCGCCTCGCCACCGACCAACGTGTGTGTTTTTACGCCCTCAGGCGTCGAGACAATATTGGTATATTGACCAGACACCACAATTTCTAAGCGTGGAAAGTTAACTTGATAGCTAAAAGGCTCAGGCACTTGCCAATCATTGGCAAAGATCACCCGACCGAACTGCTCGTCAGGTGATTTCAGTAGTTCAAGCAAATGAGAAAAGCTGGTAGGTGTCGAGGCTTTCTTATCATCCCTATCCGATCGTTTTCGGGCTCGCTGTCCAAAACGGTAAATGACCGCAAACGGCGTCAGTACGACGCATCAGCAACACCGCCATTATACCCATACGATCTGCCATTGCCGTTAATGAGCGAGATCACATTAAAAATGGTTGGGCACAATCATCCAGTAAATGCTATTTCTCTGCACTATTTTCCAGCCGCATACGGGCGCAAACTGATCACCATGTTCACACGAATCGGCAGGAGCCCATCATGATATCTGAACTGATCAACGAGCGCTTGATACGTCTCAACCTCGACGCCACCAGCAAGCAAGATGTATTTAATGAACTGAGCCAAGCATTGGTCGACAATGACCGTGTTAGTGATAAAGCCGCATTTATCGCGGATGTGAATGCGCGCGAAGCCCTGGGTAATACGGGCTTTGAAGCGGGCATCGCGCTTCCTCATGCAAAAAGTGACGCCGTTACCAAACCCGGTGTGGTCATCGGTATTAGCCGAGACGGCATCGATTACGGTGCAGAAGATGGCGAGCGGTCTCATATCTTTTTTATGATTGCCTCTCCCACTAACGGTGGCGACCATCATATTGAAGTGCTGGCTTCCCTTTCTTCCAAACTTATTGAGCCAGGATTCACGCAAGCGCTGCTTGCAGCCAACACGCCCAGTGAGGTCATGACCCTGCTGACTCAGCCCAGCAAAGAAAGCAATAATACCGGACCGAAAAAAGGCCTTATTATTGGTGTAACCGGTTGTCCGGCGGGGGTGGCACATACCTATTTAGCGGCCGAAGCGCTTGAAAAAGCCGCTGACGAGCTGGGCTATGAGATAAAAGTAGAAACCAACGGCTCGATTGGGGTTAAAAACGCCCCCACACAAGACGACATATTACGCGCCGATGCAATTGTCGTTGCCTGTGATAAACAAACCGATATGACCCGCTTTAACGGCAAAGCTGTGGTCGAAGTCGGCGTTAAAGAAGCAATTCGCGACGGTAAAGGCTTAATCGAAAACGCACTTAATGCCAGCCCTTATCAAGCCGCGGGTACGTCCAAGCAAAGCACAAACACCAACGCACCGTCCACTGGCACCACAAACTGGCGGAGTAACTTATATCGCTATCTGATGAATGGGGTCTCGCACATGATCCCCTTTGTGGTCACTGGCGGGCTATTGATCGCCCTGTCTCTCGCCATTGGCGGTGAGCCGACGGAAGCGGGCATGGCCATTCCAGAAGGCAGTGCATGGCAACAAGTGCTCGATGTCGGTGTGATTGCCTTCCAATTAATGATCCCAGTGCTTGCCGGCTATATCGCCTATGCGATTGCGGATCGCCCGGCACTTGCGCCAGGGTTAATTGGTGGCTGGATAGCGAATACCGGCAGCTTTTACGGTGCTGAAGCGGGCACCGGCTTTATCGGTGCCATCATTGCGGGTTTACTCGTGGGTTACTTTGTCAAATGGGTCAGCGGAATTAATTACCATAAATTCCTCCAACCACTCGTCCCCATTATGATTGCGCCGATTACCGGTACCCTGTTTATCGCCGCGCTATTTATCTTTGTGATTGGGGCGCCCATTGCCAGCCTGATGGATTCACTTACCGCCATGCTCACCGCCATGAGCACCGGTAACTACATTTTATTAGGGATTGTACTGGGCGGCATGGCAGGCTTTGATATGGGTGGTCCATTCAATAAAGTGGCTTTTTTATTCTCTGTGGGGATGATTGCCAGCGGACAAACTCAATTTATGGGTGCGATGGCCTGTGCTATCCCAGTCGCTCCCCTAGGAATGAGTTTAGCAACCGTGCTAGGCCGTAAGCTTAATATCTTTGAAGCCACTGAACACGAAGCCGGTAAAGCGGCGGGGGCTATGGGCCTGGTCGGAATTTCAGAAGGGGCGATTCCCTTTGCCGCCCAAGATCCCATTGCGGTGATCCCCGCCAATATGATTGGTTCGATGGTGGCGGCGGTGATGGCCTTTGGATTCGGTGTGACTAACAGCGTGGCGCATGGTGGCCCCGTGGTGGCATTACTGGGCGCAATGAACAAACCTGTTATTGCCCTTATTTGTATGATTGCCGGCGCGGTGGTGACTGCATTGGTTTGCGTTAGCTTGAAGAAGGCACGCAAAGCCCAGTGGCTGCAATCAGCCGCTTAATTATGCTATAACCACACCATTATTATCACTTTCGGCCTCGCCAATCGGGGCCGATTTTCTCGTTTAAGAGTATATTTTCTCGTTTAAGACTATATTCTCTCGTTTAAGAGTACAGCTAGTATGAATAGCCCATTTCACTCACAGCCCTTTTTTTTAATGCGCAATCCCATTCAAACCTATCAATGGGGGAGCTGCACGGCTCTGCCAGCACTGTTTAATATTGCGAACCCCGACCAACAGCCGCAAGCTGAAATCTGGATGGGCGCGCACCCTAAAGCCAGCTCCGAGGTATACGTTGGCGAAGCTTGGCTGCCGCTTAATACCTTGATTGCGTCTGACCCGCAATCCGCCTTATCCGCTGAGATTTATCAACGCTTTGGTGAACTGCCTTTTCTATTCAAAGTGCTCGCCGCAGACACAGCGTTATCCATCCAGGTACACCCAAGCAAACAAGAAGCCGAACACGGCTATCAAAAAGAAAACCAACAAGGCATTTCCCTATCAGCCGCGCATCGCAACTACAAAGATCCCAATCACAAACCTGAACTGATTTATGCGCTGACCCCGTTTAAAGCGATGAACGGGTTTCGTCCCTATTCAGACATTGTTGCGAACATTGCAAAAATCAATCACGATTCGCTCAACCCAATTTTTCAAGCCTTTACCGATTCCCCGGCTGAAGACTCGCTACAAAGCGCCTTCGCTCAGCTATTAGCGCTTGAGGCAACTGATAAAACGGCAGCAGTAAACGCTTTAATGGCAGTGGCCAATCAAAACGCAACGGAAGCCCCCTTCGATACCATTATTGATTTGGCGACACAGTATCCAGGAGATGTCGGCCTCTTTGCGCCGTTATTGCTAAATGTCGTGACACTCGCGCCGGGGGAAGCGATGTTTTTGCACGCCCGCACCCCTCACGCTTACATTCAGGGTGTCGGACTCGAAGTCATGGCCAACTCCGACAACGTATTGCGAGCCGGACTCACCCCCAAGCATATCGATGTTGATGAGCTGATTGCCTGCACAAGCTTTGCTCCTATAGCAACGGCTAACATAACACTCGAACCGACACGCACTGACCAAGGAACGCATTACCCGGTCGCGGTGCCTGATTTTTCTTTTACGCATTACCTTCAGGTTGACGATCTCACATGCCATATGCACAGCGGTGAAATCATCTTCGCCATTGATGCCCCACTGACTGTTTCTCATGGCGACCACAAGCTGACCATTGAAAAAGGCGAGTCTATTTTTATACCGGCGTGTACGAGCGAGTATCAATTACACTGCCAGGGCGGCGCTGTGAGGGTGTTTAATCAGATAGGATAAATGAGGGTCTAGAATACGGAATACGGAATACGGAATACGGAATACGGAATACGGAATACGGAATACGGAATACGGAAAAAGCGTATTGTGCCTGGCTCTGGAGATAAAGTTCCTAGGGCCTAGGATCCTAAGTCCTAGGAACTGCTTTCCGTTTTTCCCGTATTCAAGACCCCGAATACCGATGACGGAATACAGAGTACAGAAAAAGCAAGAACCTCAATGCCAGTAAAAGGCCGTCCTTGTCCGTATTCAAGCTTTTATATTTGGTAAAAGTCTTTATACCACGCTACAAATTTCTCGACCCCTTCTTTCACGCCTACCTTGGGCATATAACCTGTAGCCGCAAACAAATCTTGGGTATCGGCATAGGTTTGATACACATCACCCGGCTGCATGCCGCGGAAGTTTTTCTTCGCCTCAATGCCCAGCTCAGATTCAATCGCTTGGATAAAATCCATTAGATTAATCGGGCTGCCGTGGCCAATATTATACACCGCATAAGGGGCCGAGCTTGACGCCGGCGAGCCGCTTTCTACCGTCCAATCATCATCGCGCGTGGGCACCACATCAGCAATCCGTACCACGCCTTCAACAATGTCATCCACATAGGTAAAGTCACGCCACATATCGCCGTGGTTATTAATGTCGATGGTTTCCCCATCAAGGATTTTCTTGGTGAAGATAAACGGCGCCATATCTGGACGGCCCCAAGGGCCATATACGGTAAAAAAGCGCAAACCTGTGGTGGGAATATCGTAAAGATGCGAATAGCTGTGTGCCATGAGCTCATTGGATTTTTTAGTCGCGGCATACAGCGATACGGGATGGTCTACCGAGTGGCTTGTCTCAAACGGCACCTTAGCATTCAAGCCATATACCGAGCTTGACGAGGCATAGACCAGGTGCTCAATCTGGTGATGTCGACATCCTTCGAGAATGTTTAAATGTCCAACAAGATTAGAATCAGCATAGGCATGCGGGTTTTCCAGCGAATAACGCACACCCGCCTGAGCGGCGAGGTGGATCACGCGGTTGAAGTTGTGGGCCGTAAACAAGTCAGAAACTGCATCACGATCGGCAATATCTACCCTAATGAAAGTGAAATTCGCTTCAGGAATTGTATCTAAGCGCGCCTGCTTGAGTGACACATCATAATAATCGTTGAGGTTGTCTATCCCAACCACCTGATGTCCCTGTGTTAGCAGCTTTTGTGCTACCGCACTACCAATAAACCCAGCCACTCCGGTAACTAATATTTTCATTGTTGTTCCTTTATTTTTCACGCCGGTGCACTGATACGTACAACCACTCAGTGCCGAGATTATCTTACAGCGCATTCGCATAGTGCAAGGAATTGGGAAACGGAATACAAAAAAACCTAGTGCCTGTCCCCGCTCTTCTAGCCTAAGTCGGACAAGCACCATTGGCGTAGGTCGGCATAAGCGCCAGCACAATGTAAATCATGAATACCCAAGCCGGCCGCGCGCCCGTTGCACGGCGCCATCGGACATTAGTGGTTAAAATTCGCAAGGATCGTGACAGGTGCTGTAGATAAAGTTCCTAGGGCCTAGGATCCTGGGAACTGCTTCCCGACCTTCTCCGTATTCAATATCCCGAATCAAGGTTGGACAAACACCAATGGCACCATTGGCGTAGGTCGGCATAAGCGCCAGCACAATGTGAGTCATGAATACCCAAGCCGGCCGCGCGCCATCCGACATTAAAGCCAAATATTGACTTCGATCGTGACAGGCGCTGTAGATAAAATTCCTAGGATCCTAGGACCTAGGCCCTAGGCCCTGCTTTCCGCTCTTTCCCTAGGATCTAGGCCCTTTTTAGCTCTTCCCATTTCCCCCCGTATTCCGTATTCTGTCGCCCTAATTGGAAGATCTTGGTAACAAACTAGGCAGATAAAACATGAAAGTACTCGTCACCGGTGGCACGGGGTATATCGGCAGCCACACTTGCATTCAACTGATTGAGCAAGGCCACACGCCTGTTGTTATCGATAACCTGTGCAATAGCAAACAAATGGTGCTCGATCGCATTGAGCAAGTCACTGGCGTGCGACCGGCCTTTATGCAAGGCGATATCCGCGATAGTGCCTTTTTAAAGCGCGTGTTTACTGAATACGCTATTGACAGCGTTATTCACTTTGCCGGGTTAAAAGCTGTGGGTGAGTCGGTTGAAAAGCCACTGAAATACTACGACAACAATGTCTCCGGCACCCTAAACCTGGTGCGTGAAATGCAAGCGGCTAACGTCACATCACTCATTTTCAGCTCGTCCGCCACCGTGTACGGCGATCCCGCATCGGTACCAATCAAAGAAGACTTCCCCACCTCGGCCACTAACCCCTATGGCCGAAGCAAGTTGATAGTAGAAGAATGCTTGCAGGATTTTCACCATGCCAATCCAGATTGGAGCATCACTCTGCTGCGTTACTTTAACCCAGTCGGTGCGCATGAATCGGGATTACTGGGCGAAGATCCACAAGGCACACCCAATAACTTGCTGCCTTTTGTCGCACAAGTAGCAGTGGGCCGACGTGAAAAGCTGGGCGTATTTGGTAACGATTACGACACGCCTGACGGCACCGGCGTGCGAGATTATATTCATGTGGTCGATCTGGCCGATGGTCATTTAGCCGCGCTGGATAAAATGGCTCATCAACCTGGCACACATATTTTTAACCTCGGCACCGGCCAAGGCAACAGTGTGTTAGAAATGGTGCATGCGTTTGAAGCCGCAGCAAAACGTCCAATCCCTTACGAAATTAAACCCCGCCGCGCCGGTGACATCGCCGAATGCTACGCTGATCCCACTTATGCCAAAGCAACACTCAGCTGGACCGCCACACGCGATCTGCAAACCATGGTTGAGGATACTTGGCGCTGGCAGTCGAAAAACCCGAATGGGTATGCATAGCATGCAAATAAGCGCGCAAAACATAGCCAAACTCACGCTAAAAATGCGCGTTTACTTCCTAAGTCTCTAGAACATCATTAAACTGGCAGCTGATTGACGTTGAGGGATACCACGTGCTCATACCATTTATCGAATTGGCCTTTCTATGCTTTTTTGCCTTCTGCTCTTTATTTGTCATTCGCAAGGTGGCAAAGACGATTGGCCTAGTCGATGTACCTTCAGGCCGAAAACAGCACACGGATAACGTGCCTCTAGCAGGTGGCATCGCGACCAGCATCACACTTTTGTATTTTGTCTTTAACAATGCTTTTTTGCTTCACTCACCCATGTTGTACACCGCCTGTATTATCACGCTTGTGACTATTGGTGCGTTAGACGATAAATTCGATATCAGCTATAAGATTCGTTTATTTGTGCAAGCGGTGCTATCTATTGCGATGATGTGGCTAGGCGGGCTTGAGTTATCGAGTTTGGGTAACTTATTTGGAACAGGCCAGATTGAGTTAGGGATCGCTGGCTATATTGTGACAGTGTTTGCTGTTGTTGCCGCCATTAATGCCTTTAATATGGTGGATGGCATTGATGGGCTGCTAGGTGGGTTATCAATTGTGACCTTTGGCGGATTAGCTATACTTCTTCTCCCACGGAAAACGCATGAACATCCGCGTCATGAAAGGCTTCCCAGCACGGTCGCCAAGTACTCTTGGTCCATCGCGCACATCATTCGCTTGCGTTGAATGCCGGCTTTGAAACTCTTCTCTTGCTTTAATAAATTCAAAACCATTTGCCTTATTCGTGCAAAAACTTCAGCTCGGTCATCTACCCTAATTCGGCAGGCATCTTCTTTTAATCCAACATCGAGTTGCCAATGCATTGATTCAATTAGCCAGTGCGAGCGAGTAGCATCATGAAGCTCTTTCGCTGTCAGTGCTTTTGAACTTATATAATAGCGCACAGAAATATCGGATTCGTCGGCGTGTTTGCCTTCTTGTCGAACACTCACCATGATGCCCATCGTTTTTAGTTCAGGCCAATCATAAGCCAAATCACCTAATACACTTAAATCGGTATTGATGAGTGCACATCGTGTTTCTAAACGTCCATGTGATTTCTCTTGTGATGAGTAGCTATCACCATCAAAGTTTTGAAGCATTGAAGGCCGGTAATAATTATCAAACGCTTTGTCTAACTTACCTTGGTTTCCTTTAACAGCGAGCAAATAATCGGCATTTTTATTAATGATTTTTTGTGCGATTTTTCGCTGACAACCCATGGCATCTATAGTAATTAAACATCCAGAAATGTCGAGCAATTCCAGCAGCTTAGGTATTTCAGTGATCTCATTGGTTTTACTATTTACTTTTGACTGTCCGAGGCATACACCGTTTGCGGTTGCGAACGCATTAACCATATGAATCGCAGCTTGGTCTGTTGCTCGGTTATATGAACCCCTCAGTGTTTTTCCATCAATGGCAACTACTTCACCATCCGTTAATTCATGACACGATTTCATCCATTCGATGAAGGCTTTTTGTAATGCTTTTGTACTGATGGTTCCCATCACTCTTGCAATCGTATCTGCCGAGGGTGATGTTTTACCTGAGAAGCCAAAGCGTAAT
>NZ_MUFR01000048.1:0-18308 GCF_001996185.1 Salinivibrio costicola subsp. alcaliphilus | reverse complement strand
GCTCTGGCTCTGGCTCTGGCTCTGGCTCTGGCTCTGGCTCTGGCTCTGGCTCTGGCTCTGGCTCTGGCTCTGGCTCTGGCTCTGGCTCTGGCACGCTATCAAGTGCAGCTTGTTCTTCTTCGTCAACCGGTTCTGCATCTGCCAGTGCGGCTTCTTCGTCATATTCAGGCAGATTGGTTAAATCGAGTAAATCTTCCTCTTTAATATCATCGAGGTTTTCGCCTTGATCAGGCTGCTCGTCGGCGACGGGTGCTTCATCTGTATCGTCCTGAGCCTCGACCTCGGGTTCAGCGGTGTCCTCGGCTGGCGCTTCGTCCGTGTCATCCTGTGCATCGTCGTCAGTCTCGGGCTCTGCAGTGTCATCGACTGACTCTTCGGGCTCAGCGTCGGGCGTGTCTTCAACCTCGGCGACGTCATCCGATTCAGCCATTTCTTCGGGTTGAGCGTCTTCTGGCTGATCATTCGCGATTGGCTCTTCGTCCGTGTCATCCTGTGCGTCGTCCTCAGTCTCGGATTCCGCAGTGTCCTCGGCCGGCTCTTCAGGTGCAGCGTCGGGTGTGTCTTCAATCTTGGCGGCGTCATCCGGCTCAGCCGTTTGTTCGGGTTGAGCGTCTTCTGGCTGATCATTCGCGATTGGCTCTTCGTCCACGTCATCCTGTGCATCGGATTCAGCGGTGTCATCGTCTGGCGCTTCGTCCTTGTCATCCTGTGCGTCGTCCTCAGTCTCGGATCCCGCAGTGTCCTCGGCCGGCTCTTCAGGTGCAGTGTCGGATGTGTCTTCAATCTTGGCGGCGTCATCCGGCTCAGCCGTTTCTTCGGGTTGAGCGTCTACTGGCTGATCATTCGCGATTGGATCTTCGTCCACGTCATCCTGTACATCGGATTCAGCGGTATCCTCGCCTGGCGCTTCGTCCGTGTCATCCTGTACGTCATCGTCAGTCTCGGGCTCTGCAGTGTCATCGGCTGGCTCTTCAGGTGCAGTGTCGGATGTGTCTTCAATCTTGGCGGCGTCATCCGGCTCAGCCGTTTGTTCGGGTTGTTGGTCTGCTAGTGACTCGTCGGCGACGGGTGCTTCATCTGTATCGTCCTGAGCCTCGACCTCGGGTTCAGCGGTGTCATCGACTGGCGCTTCATTCGTGTCACCCTGTGCGTCGTCGTCAGCCTCGGGCTCTGCAGTGTCATCGGCTGGCTCTTCAGGTGCAGTGTCGGGTGTGTCTTCAACCTCGGCGACGTCATCCGATTCAGCCGTTTGTTCGGGTTGAGCGTCTACTGGCTGATCATTCGCGATTGGACCTTCGTCCACGTCATCCTGTGCATCGGATTCAGCGGTGTCATCGACTGGCTCTTCGTCCGTGTCATCCTGTACGTCATCGTCAGTCTCGGATTCCGCAGTGTCATCGACTGGCGTTTCATTCGTGTCACCCTGTGCGTCGTCGTCAGTCTCGGGCTCTGCGGGCTGTTCTGCCTTACGGGGATCAGGCTCTGGTTCACCCTCTGATTCATAAAGCAGTTTTTCGAGTTCCGCTTCATTAGGATCGCTGTCTTCAGCTTCTTCCCACAGTGCAGGATCATCTTCCTCCGCAAGTGGATCGGATTCGTCGTCGTCACCTAACACTTCCTCCAACAAGGCGTCAGAGTCTTCAAGGTGCGGATCATCGTTGTCTAATACTTCATCCAGTAAAGCATCACTGCTTTCATCAAACTCAGTCTCCGTATCATCTTGATCATTCAACCAGCTATCATCATCGTCATCATCATCACCGACAAGCTCATCAAGGAGCTCGGTCGTGTTGTCGAGCGAAACGCTGTCTTCGTCGTCATCATCTGATAAATCAATTTCTTGGCTGAGATCTAACGCTGGCTCATCGGCAAGGGCTGAGTCAAATAATGCATCATTCGGTGCTTGCTCTTCCGACGCTTCGCTTGATTCAGGGTTATCATCCGATGTCGCCTCAGTATCACTCTCTACGTCTGCTTCTGATTCACGCGTGGACTCAGAGGGGTCCTCCGGCGCAGATTCAGTGCCCGATTCCCCGGCGAGCAAGGCATCAATGTCATCTACATCACTGTCGTTACCTTCTTCTAGCGCTTTCGCCCACTCTGCTGCAAGCGCCTCGTCTGCACTCATTTCCTCTTCAGGGAGGGCTGCGTCGTCGGTTTCACTTTCGCTGTCGGTCGACGTTTCGGTATCGGCAGGCGGTGTATCCGCCAATTCATCTAACGCACGCTCCATGTCCTCGAGTCCAATGGCATCGTCACTGGTTGGCGCAACGCTCGATTCGTTACCAGACATGTCGTCCAGTTCATCGTCAAGATTGAGATCATCAAGGTCCGTGTCATCACCAAATGCCACGTCTTCATCACTACCACCATCCTCAGTGATCTCTAACTCATCGTCAGATTGATCTTGGTGACTCTCCTCTTCCTGCTCATCTTCAGGATCGGGCACCATGATAACCGGCATATCATCTAGCTCATCATGGTCGAGTGAGGCGGGCTCGTCATGCTCTTCGTTTTGTTTCTTACGACGCGCCAAGAAGAAGAAAACCCCACCGGCAATTAACGCGCCAGGAATGATCGCGAACATGGCCAGCAGGAGTGGATTATCCAATAAAGAGTCGACCGCAGAGGGAGGCTGCGTCTCTTGTTTCGCCTGCTGCTGACGTTGTTGTTCTAGGAAAGCACGTATTTCCTGATTCAACTCGTCATCACTGCTCATTTTTTCTTTCAGCGCATTCAGTTCGTACTGAACTTCGGATAAGCGCACTTTGAGCACATGATTACTCTCAACCAAGCGGGTCATTTCTTGATCTGAGTTTTGTAGCTGCGATTGCAACGTTTCTACCACTTCAGGTTGTAGTGTCTCAGGCTCACTCGCTTCAGCGTCCTGTGCCTGCTCTGTTTCTGAGGCGCTTTGTTGCGATTCTGGTTCAGCTTGCTCGGGGTCGACTTGCTCTGATGCTTGAGTGTCAGGCTGAGTGACTTGATCACTCAATGGTGTCGTCGTTTGTGCTTGCTTACGTGCGTCATCAATTTCAAGACGATTTACGACATCTTGCGTACTTTCTCGTTCGATTTGCTCCAAGGTTGGCATCACTAATGTGCTACCTGGCTGCAAGCGATGGATATTATTATTGGCAAACGCGTCGGTATTGAGACGGAAAATCGCGCCCAATGTTTGGTAAACACTGACTTGTGTATTGGGACGCATTTGCGTCGCAATCGACCACAAGGTTTCGTTTGCACCTGTTGGGCCATATTGCTGCGCGGATTGCACCGTAGGCGGTTGTTGTGCGGATGACGACTCAGTCGTCATTTCGTCTTGCGGGCCCAGAATACGAATGGCCGCCTCGACCGGTAAGGTAGACACACTGACGAGACTGATCGCCAATAACCCCACGACGGCAAGAAGATGCCGCCTCACTGTGTGCGAGATTATCGTCAATCGCGTTTGAGAAGAAGACTGTTCACTTTGCTGTGCGTTGGACACACCCGCACTCCCTATGGCAGAAATGGCCTCACTAAATATCTAACTATATCGGAAGCCATGCGAAAAACTGTAGTTTGATGATATAAAAGTGTGTTGTGCGATCAAACTGTGGGCGCTCTGCCTCAGTTTTGCCTCGATGATAGCATGCCCACACTTCGCGTATCGTCATCTGTGCAAATTTAATGCCTAAAAAAATACCCCATCAACGGATGGGGTATCAATCAAACTGACATGGTGATGCGTGGACCATCACGCTCTTGTCATCGTCACACGCTGTCGATTAAAGATAATCGCGCACTAAGACTTCAGCAATTTGTACCGTGTTGGTCGCGGCACCCTTACGCACATTGTCAGCAACCACCCAGAGGTTTAAACCATTTGGATGGCTAATGTCGTTACGGACCCGTCCCACAAGCACCTTGTCTGATCCCGTCCCTTCTTTGACTTGGGTTGGATACTCTTCGCCTTCAAAGACTTCAATATGCTCGTGCTGGCTAAGGATTGCCATCGCCTCTGTTGCGTCAATGGGTTGACGGCATTCGATATGCACCGCTTCTGCATGGCCATAAAAAACAGGCACACGCACACAAGTAGGGTTAACCCCAATCATCTCATCAGCGAAAATCTTTTGCGTTTCCCACACCATCTTCATTTCTTCTTTGGTGTAGCCGTTATCCATAAATTGATCGATCTGAGGCAAGCAATTGAAAGCAATTTGTTTGCTATAGAGCGAAGGTTCGGCATCTTGGCTATTGAGCAGTTTCACCGTTTGGCCTGCGAGTTCGTCGACACCCGACTTTCCAGATCCTGACACCGATTGATAGGTAGAGACGTTAATACGTTCGATCCCCACGGCATCGTAAATGGGTTTTAATGCGACCAGCATCTGAATCGTTGAGCAATTGGGATTTGCAATAATATTGCGGTTACGAAAATCACCAATCGCGGCTGGATTAACTTCCGGCACCACCAAGGGCACATCGAAATCATAGCGGAATTGTGAGGTATTATCGATCACCACCACTCCTGCTTCTGCGGCAATAGGCGCCCAATGTGCGGAGGTTTGCGCGCCTGCCGAAAACAAGCCAATTTGAACTTGGGTCCAATCAAAGGTGTCGACGTTTTGCACACGCAAACTTTCGCCTTTGAAGGTAATGGTTTCACCGGCACTGCGCTCGCTGGCAAGCAGGTGGAGAGTGCCAATAGGAAAATCGCGCTCTTCTAAAATGTCGATAATGGTACGGCCTACCGCACCTGTTGCGCCCAAAACCGCAACATCAAATGCTTGTGTCATGCGTGCTCCTCAATACTAAAGCCCAGCTTAGCCAGCGACTGTAACCCGAAATCAGCGTGTCCGGCTACCGTGATCGCACTGTACTCACGTCGATCCCAGTAATTTTTTCGTAATTGGTCAAAGGCTGTACGCTGTGCCGGTTTGTTCTCCCCTGCTTGTGTCATCGCTCGGCGAAAATCACTATCGTCGCGACGGATATCATAAACAAGTTGGGTTAACGCCATAAGATCAGTCTGCTGCCAAGGCGCGGCTAGTTGCACAGAAGGAATGGGCGCTGTCGGCAATAGATCGGCGGCGTCAGCGCGCTGTGGTAACGATAAATGTTGGCATAAGGCATTAAACACCATGGTGGTACCGCGTGCTTTTCCTTCCAATCCATAGCCAGCGATATGTGGCGTTGCAAAGGTTAGCCGTTCGACCAAAGCAAGATCGACCTCGGGCTCATGCTCATACACGTCCAAAACTGCATCCATATCGCCTCGTGCCAGCCGTGTCTTAAGCGCTTGATTATCAACAATCGGGCCGCGTGCGGCATTAATCAAAATGCTTCCCGGTACGAGTGCATTTAAACGAGCGTGATTCATCAAGTGATGAGTAGGGTGCTCACCAGTCGACGTCAGAGGCGTATGAAAGGTCACCACATCCGATTGTGCAATCAGCGTATCAATATCCACCATATCCGCGCGATTCTCACGCGCCTGACGCGGCGGATCGCAGAGCAAGGTTTTAATGCCCAGTGCAGCTAAACGATCAGCTAAGTAACTCCCAACGTGACCGATACCGACAATACCGACGGTTCGGTCGGTCAATTTAAATGCTTGCTGTTGCGCCAACACCAATAAGGCACTGATCACATATTCCGCGACCCCAACTTTGTTGCAACCCGGCGCTGCCGTGGCATATACGCCTTGTGCTTGCAGTGCATCAAAATCAAGGTGATCTTCTCCCGCGGTAGCCGAACCGACAAAGCGTAATTGCTTGGCATCTTTAATCAACGCGTGATTAACATGCGTGACACTGCGCACCAACAAAGCGTCGGCATCTTGGATATCTTCCGCACCGATCGCCCGGCCAGGTAAGGCAACGACTTCACCTAATTGGCTAAACAATGCCTGGGCATAGGGCATGTTTTCATCTACAACTATTTTCACGGTCAGCATCCTGTTTTTAACGTCGCGTACGAGCGCTGAAAAATAACGCCCATTGTATCGCCCTACCTGTAAGAAAACATCCGCCAAAAAGCATGCCCCCACGTCGGGCCAATAATAAAAAACCCGGCCGTGGCCGGGTCCATTGAGAACCTGAAAATAAGCGCGATATTAGCCGCGATACTTTTCAATCACCAAGGTGGCGTTCGTTCCGCCAAATCCGAAGCTGTTTGACATAACACGAGTGAGTGCTTGCTCACGTGGTTGTGTCACAATATCTAGCCCATCAGCGGCCGGATCCAAGTTATCAACATTGATACTCGGGGCGACAAAGCCGTGCGCCAGCATTAGCGTCGAGTAAATGGCTTCATGCGCCCCAGCAGCACCGAGTGCATGGCCTGTCATCGACTTGGTCGCGGAAATAGCAGGGCTCTTACCACCAAAGACTTCTTGGATGGCACCAAGCTCTTTGACATCACCCACTGGCGTTGACGTGCCATGGGTGTTGATATAATCCACCTCGCCATCAACATCTTGCATCGCCATGTTCATACAGCGCACCGCCCCTTCGCCGGATGGCGCGACCATATCATAGCCGTCAGACGTTGCCCCATAGCCGACAATTTCACCATAAATGGTGGCACCGCGCGCCAGCGCATGCTCAAGCTCTTCAACCACCAGCATACCGCCGCCGCCAGAAATCACGAAACCATCGCGATCGGCATCATAGGTACGTGACGCTTTTTGTGGATCATCATTGTATTTGGTTGAGAGTGCGCCCATGGCGTCAAACATCATGGTGAGTGACCAATCAAGCTCTTCGCCGCCACCAGCAAACACGACGTCTTGTTTACCCAATTGAATCAGCTCAAGCGCATGGCCAATACAGTGTGCCGATGTCGCACAGGCCGAGCTCATGGTGTAGTTGACCCCTTTAATTTGAAACGGGGTCGCCAAGCACGCTGAGACCGTGGATGACATAGTACGTGGCACCATATAAGGGCCGACGCGTTTTACACCTTTCTCGCGTAAGGTATCAACCGCCGTGACTTGGTTGACCGATGATGCTCCCCCAGAACCGGCAACTAGGCCCGTTCTCGGATTAGAAACTTGCTCAGGGGCTAAGCCTGAGTCTTCAATCGCCTGCTCCATGGCTAAATAGGCGAAGCCAGCCGCGTCCCCCATAAAGCGCATTTTTTTACGATCAATGTGGTCGGCTGGGTTAAGTTTGAGATCCCCCCAAACGTTGCTGCGCAGCTTCATATCTGCAAACTGCTGAGAGAAGTTAATGCCAGATTTCCCCGCTTTGAGCGACTCCAGCACTTCTTTGACGTTGTTACCAATACTGGAAACAATCCCCATGCCTGTAATGACAGCTCGTTTCATGATTCTTTCCTAGACGTTAATTTCGCAGTGGATGATAGCGTTTTTAAAGCTGATAAGTGGTCAGCTTTCCTTTCTATCAGTACAATTTCCATCTTCTCTTTCCTGTGTATGAGGCATTTGTGAGCACTCCCTCAATCGACCATGCAAAAATCAGCTGGAATGATACAGGTACGCCTGTTGCTGATCAGTTCGACGACGTCTACTTTTCCAATCACGACGGCTTAGCTGAGACGCGCTACGTGTTCCTGGGGCAAAATCAGTTACCCGAACGTTGGCATACGGCAACTCAGTCACGCTTTGTGATTGCAGAAACCGGATTTGGAACCGGGCTAAACTTTCTCGCCACCTGGCATGCCTTTGACCAATTCCGCCATGCTAACCTTGATAGCACCGTCACGCACCTCCACTTTATCAGTTTTGAAAAGTACCCTTTGACCGTAGAAGATCTCGCGCGTGCCCATCAAGCTTGGCCCGAGCTTGCAAACTATGCTGAACAACTTCGCGCCCATTACCCCGTACCGTTAGCGGGTTGTCAACGTATTGTATTAGCTGATGGTCAGATTACACTCGATTTATGGTTTGGGGATATTAAAGATTGGTTACCACAAGTACCAACAGGTCAGAAAGGGATTGTTGATGCCTGGTATTTAGATGGTTTTGCCCCAAGCAAAAACCCTGAAATGTGGAACCAGGATTTATTTAATGGCATGGCAAGACTTGCGCGAGAGCAGTGTACCTGCGCGACTTTCACCGCGGCCGGCTTTGTCCGCCGTGGACTGATTGACGCCGGCTTTGACATGAAAAAGGTAAAAGGCTTTGGTCACAAGCGAGAAATGTTAGCGGGCGCTTTACCTGCTCGTCAAGCCACTGCCAGCCATCCACCTTGGTATGCGCGCACATCCGCCGCAACAGCGGATGACATTGCCATTATTGGCGGTGGTATTGCCAGTGCAGCCTTGATTAGCGCATTACTTCAGCGAGGCAAGCAAGTCACGCTTTATTGCCAAGACCCGCAGCCAGCGGCAGGCGCATCCGGAAATCAGCAAGGAGCGGTTTATCCACTCCTTAATGGTAACAACGACAACTTGAGTCAGTTTTTTGCGCCCGCTTTTTTATTTGCTCGGCAGTTTATTCGCCAACAGGCTGAACAAGGCATCGCCTTTGAACATGACTGGTGTGGTGTTACCCAACTAGGCTATGACGAGAAAAGCGCCTCTAAGCTCGAAAAAATGCTTCATGGCGCATTTCCTGAGGCACTGGTCATGCGCGTAAGCCAAGACGCAGTGACAGAAAAAGTGGGAGTAGAAACTGGGCATGCCGGTGTGTTTTACCCGCTGGGCGGCTGGCTCAGTCCGCAACAGTTTACCGCAGGCGTGATTGGTGCCGCTATCACCCGCGGACAGCTAAGCGCGCATTTTGATTGTCACATCAATGCGTTAATACAAACGGATAATGGTTGGACCCTGAGTACCGCCAACGGTGAGCTGTGTCACCAGAACGTGATTATCGCCAATGGGCACCAAGCGGATAACTTTGACCAAACGGCACCCATTCCGGTTTACCCCGTGCGCGGCCAAGTGAGCCATGTCCCCACCAATGCTGACCTCCGCGCACTGAACACGGTGTTATGTTTTGAGGGCTATTTAACACCGGCGAATCAGGCTGGTGAACATTGCTTAGGCGCAAGCTATGCGCGCAACAATGCCGACCTTGAATTTCAATCGGCCAATCAGGTTGAAAACCAGCAGCGCTTAACCGACTGTATTGACACTGATTGGGCGCATCATGTGCCTGTTGCCGAAACAGGACGCGTTGGTGTGCGCTGTGCCAGTCGCGACCACCTGCCATTTATCGGCAATGTGTGTGATTACGACGCACTGCTTTTAGCCTACCAAACCCTGCAAAAAGACAAGGAAAAAGCCGGTTCCGTCCCTGTTTACCCTGGGCTATATTGCCTTCTGGGGCTTGGTTCTCGCGGTCTTACCTCCGCGCCTCTCGCCGCAGAAATCCTCGTCGCTCAGTTATGTGATGAGCCCTTGCCTTTGCCACAGTCAGTACTCGATACCCTGCACCCGGGACGCATGTGGGTCCGCAAACTGCTAAAAGGTAAAGCGGTGTAGCGAATCGTTAGTTATATATCAGTAAAAACAAGCACGTGTGGGGAAAAACAACCAAGCCATCGTCGAGGCGATGGCTTGATAATCACTGGATACCGCAGAATAGGAGTTAAAAAGCGCAGTTATTGAGAAGCGCGGTATTGCAGTATTAAGCCGATTTTTCGACTTGTTGCTGAAGCAGATCCCAAAGCGCCCCGACCAAGCGTTGATCGCCCGGTGAGAGTTCACTCGCATTTTTCGACAAGCTAGTGTCCACGCGCGCTTTTAATGACGCCACTTCATCCATGCCCTCTAACTCACAATCCGCAGCCGCCAGCGAGACGTGGCCGCGTAAATAGCCACTCGCAAATAATTCATCGTCTGAGGCAGTGTCTACCATCTCATCGATTAATGCCAAAATGCGTGCTTCATAATCTTGAACTTTCATCTTATTAACCTTAGCTGGGCAACGTAAAGTCATCGGGCCCCAGAGCAGAGACACCGTAAAAGTCTCGCAAGGTATCAGAAAACTGCTTAGCGCGCACGGGCAAAGCCGGGCTTGCCTCTGCGTCAGATAAATAATCAATGACTTGCTGACGGACTTTGCCCGCAAAGGCATAGCGATCGGGCTCTACGCCACTTAAGTTGTCGCAGCTGACTTGAAAACGAAAGCCACAGCTTGCCGCAAGGATCCACTCAATCGCTTGAGGCTTCACTTCTACCGCTTCAAACGCGGCTTGCGTGTCAGCATCGCGGCCATCGGGGTGATACCAATAGCCATAATCTTCCAGTTGACGGCGTTTCTCACCGGCAATGGTCCAGTGTGCAATTTCTACTAACATCATAATCATTAATGTACATAGATAACTCCATGGTAAGTATAGAAAAAATAAAAACAACCTTTGTACAGCTAATACACTTAAAAGTGTACAAAAAAGAGACCACGATAGATTGGTTTGTACATCAAAATCAATGAGGAACTAACATAATTCATTCAGCTCAAACCGACCCGTTCTAACACGTTCACTCCCTGAAACAAGTTACAAGTAGCGTCAAATAGAACTATTTACAGATGGCCGACTAAATCTGACTCATTTTGTTGAGTCTGACTTCTATTAGACTCCATCGGCATTTGTGGACAAATATATACTAGTTATGATTAACAAATCCCAATTCACCTATGGAATCCCTAACTTCCGCCATGTCTTCTTTAGAAAGTAAATCGTGATCTAATGCTAAGACCAACTTCTTCTTGGCACGAGTAAGAGCTACATAGACTCGCTTCCACTCTTTATTAAAACGATTTGCTTTGCCAATACCATTTTGGGTTAAGTATTTCAGGGTGTTAGCGCTGAGTATGATTACACAAGTATCGGCATCCAATCCCTTGATAGAGTCGATACTTTGGACTTTGAATTGAACGTCATTTTTTGTGCATGAATTGCACAGCTCATGTAATTGGGCGAAGTGCTGTTTATTGAGAGTCAATGAATGCCGAGCAATGAGTTTGCTTATGGCTCGCTTACTATCTTCATTGATTGCATCGTCCATAAAGTCAGCAAAAGCGGCTTTAACAAACAAAGTTTTGTCTTTCTTGTGGTTAGACTCGCGAATCATTTCCTCGATCTCTCGTGGGAATGCGTGTTTGTGTTTAGACGAAGTTGTATAACGACCATTCTTTTTGTCGATACAAACAAGTTGTTTTTCATCTATGTAATTCGTTAGTAGCTCGTCATATCGTCCATCCACCGATTCTATGTACATGAGTTCACCGACTACTTCTGATAGTGATTCTTGTTGCTGGTCTTCATAACAGAAGCTGTTAGATACGGCTAAGATCTCTGTGGGTACTCGTCTGGTTTGATTGTTGATTGGTAAGATATTTGCGTATTCTTTTGAAATTACTTTTTTAACGAAAGTATCAAGTGCTTGGGGATACTTGATTGCTTGTTTTGGATCTCCAATCATGTATACGTCAATATCGTTGCTGCCTAGCACCTCGAAAAAGCGGAGAGCATCGCCATCTAAGTCTTGGACTTCGTCGATGAATATTTTGTCAAAGCAACTCTCTAGAATAGCTAATAACCTGCGGACTCTTGCTTTCTTAGCTTTGTTGTTGTGCTTGCTGACGGCTTCATCAACAATCTGTTTAGCGATGTTGTATACATTATCTGCATGAATGACATTTATATTTCTAAGCCGTGCAAAAAGGCTATTTTTGTACTTAGGATGAGGTAACATCATTATTGATGTGTCGTTATAGACATCACCGAGAGTGAATAACGAAAATGGATAGATGATTTCGTTCAACAAAAAGCTATGGACTGTCTGTATACAGAGATTTGACGGAATAAACCCATGTTGTTTGATTATCACTTGCTCTATCTTCGCTGTTGCTGAGTTTGTGTATGTCAGTGCGAATGTCTTTTTGTGACTAGTGCAAGCTTTGATATGATCTATCAACGATTCAGCTAAGCCATAAGTTTTCCCCGCACCAGCTCCAGCAATTTGGACTTCAATCATGACAGAGCCTCAACAACCTCTGCGATATGAGATGGTAACTTGATATCCAGAGGGCTCTCTTCATCAACCATCGCATCACAGACATCCAGCATTCTTGCTGTTTTACCATTAATCATGTGATCGGACACTTCTTTAAGGCCGCCATCCATTTCGAATAAATCATTAAGCAAGGCTAGATTTTCTTCGGCTTCTACTAAATCAATTTCAAGTGTATAATTTCTCGTTGTTCTTACAGTGACATTCTCATGCGCCGCGTCATAAGCATCGTGTCTGGCTTTAGCTGCATCTGAATTGTCAAAATCACGGATAACACCAATTTTCTTGTTCTGGTTATCTTTGTTCAAGGCGAGCCATATATCTAAGAAAGTGGCGTAACCACGTTGACCAATTGGAATAATATCAATGTCGTTGAGGGCTGTTTTTTTAGACAAATAAGTGCTGATCAGTAATTCTTCAGTCGGACCCTCTACGAGAATGACTTTGTTTGCGAATAGCAGCTTTAGGATGTCGAAATTAGGTCTTTTCCTTAGGTAGTCAACTAGCTTAGTTGGAGTATCGGACAGACTAATTGCTTTCTCGCCAGTAAACGCCAAGACATTAGAAATTTTCAGCTTGTTGATGATCGATGGATTATGAGTAGAAATGATAGTTTGTACAAGCGAGCCACTGTTGCTTGAGCTTTTCTCAATGAAGTCTCTTACTAAACGAAGGTTGTTAACGCTCAAGTGTGCTTCTGGCTCTTCTATACAGCACAAGTTGAATGTATCACCACATGACTTGTAGTAAGCAAACAGGATGAGTATGTAGATAAGATTTCGTTGTCCCAAGCCTTTTTGGTACAGAAATTCATTACCGTATTTCAAAGTGATGTTCGACAAAATGTTCTTCAAGTTAGGCAGGTTAGGAGTGCACTCAAGCTGTTTGATAATACTGTCGTAGTTCTCAAAGTCTTCATTAGTTCCAATGATTTTGTCAAATGTTTCAGTCTTTTCAATAGCACTAAAGAACTCAGAGTAGGCTGTGTTGATCTGACCTTTGTCGTCATCGTTCAGTGTGTTCATAAGCAGTTTTGTGAAAATACTATTGGACTTCATTGAACTGCTTTCTGAGAAGTCATCTCGCTCGGCATTGATACTATGGACACTGACGTGTTTTAAGTCACTGTATGCGATAGGCTTTTCATTGTTCACAGATACGATTTGGTAGTCGTATAGCTCAACGGGTAAAGTAAACCAGTTAATATCCTCTAATGCTTTACCAGCGAGTGATTTTTTCACGACCTCAAGCAAGTCTTTGTCGTCTTTAGGCTTGAAGTCATATCTGATTTTGTAAGTTTCTTCATCACCATCAGCAACAATCCACTTAGCCAGCAGCGCTGTTTCATAAGCATTTTTCGGATCAGCGAACTCTACGGTTACTGATACTTTAGGGATCTTCTGAAGTTGATTCTTTTCAGCATCGTCATTGACTATAGACGTCAGAAAATCAATAACGGCATCTTTGTTGATGTCAGAAACACTCAAACGCTTCTGGTTGAAGTCTATTTGGTTGCCGCTTAACGGTAACGAAAGTGCGGTGAAAAAGTTCGTCTTACCAGTATCGTTTTCACCAATGACAACTGTTAGCTGTTGAAGCTGGGCTTCGAAAAAACGGAAGCTACAGTAGTTTTTAATTATCAACTTCCTGATATACATAAGAATTTCCCTAAAAAGCATACGAGCGCATATGCCACTAATGTACTACAAGTCATGTGATTACTATATTGATCCTACTACTTGTTGGTGCCAAAATGCGAGAGCACGTAACTCGAAAATTTCCACATGCGTGTCAGACCATTCTGTTCTAGCACGCATAAGCTCTTCGTGTATGCGTATTGCACAGTTTGCGACTCGGCCTTGCTTTTGCAAAACCTTCGGAGCTCGGCTTATATAGCTTACAGCCGCATCAGAGTCTGTGCTTAGACATGGCGTAAGAAACCAAGGCATTTTCCTCAAACCGCACAGCAACAATATCGACTCATCAACGCTTATTTTGATACCACTTATAGTGAAATATTCTCACTCGATTTACACATAAACTTAGAGAGAATCAGTACTACTAGACATCAAACTCAACGAACCGACATGGCTTATTTAGCCCATTGCTATCCCAGTACTTCTTCAGTCCAGACAACACTTTATTGGCGGTGGGGGGTGGGTTTACCCGCATCTCTTGATAGGCTTTTTCTAACTCTTGTAGAAAACTTTCCGACGGTGGCCGTCCTGAAAAATCATCAAGGCTTGGTGAAAACTTAAGCCCAACAATTTCACAAATGGCTTTTTCCAATCCTTGTGGCCTCGCTTCAACTTCTTCAAAACGCTGCTGCTCTTCGGCTGTTCTTCCGCACGGGGCGTACCAGTAACCGAAATCGTCCAAACCTCTTCGCCAATCACCCGCTAAACAATAATGCGACATTTCATGTAAAAGGCTGCGTGGATAGTTACTTCTAAAATATAGGATGGCCTGTGTATTCACTGTCGGGGCTTTGTAGAACGGCTCTTCTGCGCCACCTTCAATTGTCAAGTTGGGGAGAATGCCCGCAAATGCATTTATCAAATTTTGACAGTATTCATCATCGGTACTGCATACACTCATTTGTTCACTTCCTGATACGAACTGACAACTCGAAAAACGTTCAAAAACAGAGACATAAAAACCATTCTATTTTTAATACAAGTACTTAGCGCACATTTGGTATTCTGATAATTTTAACATCCTTAGTCTCAGCAAGCCCTGTTTCTAGCTCAAAATTGCGCCTCACTACATTGAGGTATTCCGTCATCAACAGATCGTATTCTTGCTTTAGCTGGTTATAGTCACCTATCGCTTTTTGTTTTAGCGCTTTCTGCTGTTCAAGCTTAGCATTGGCCGTTGGTGTTGCTGGACCATTTTTCTTTCTAGCTTCTTCTGCATCTGCGATGGCTTCGCACAGTAAAGGGTACCTTTCATAACGCACGTACCCTTTTCCTCGGCCAGCCTCACGCCCAACAGCATCTTTAGTGAATTTAAATCGAGTAGACTTGGTATCGACACTCTTGGTTGTGCCACTTTTCAAGCGCTCAAGGGCTTCCCAATACTCCTCTTCGATTTTACTGCGTGTTTTCAAGTGACCTCCTCTGTTTCAACAAGTCTCTGCAAAAAGCTATCTATGTGCTTAATATTGGTCTCGTATTCTTGTCGCGCACGCTTTGGGGTGCCTTCGGCTAGCTGGGCCTCATAAAACTCTTTTGTCTGCTCTAGCGCGGCTCTTGACCCTGGAAGGAATACGGAATTTTCGCAACTGATACAGGCGGATGCGAGTACGCCAGCGCCTTTATTACAGGCTGTCACAGATATACACCCTCCAACTAATGTGGGCCGATATCGAAACTTCCCCTTTTTTACCGCTTGCTTTGTCGATGCCCTGCTTTCCAAGAACATGGGCAATTCATCTCTATCTTTTTGGGCTTTCAACCTTCTGCCCGCGATACCCTCTAATGGCTGATTACTTTCTAGTAGCGCATAGATACTATCCGCTTCAGCACGCGCTTTGGCATCTGACCACTCAGCACGTAGAGATTTTATCTCGGCTTCATCACCCAGAATATTTATGGCTCTAGAATTTGAGTCTGAGTAATATACTGTCATCACCATGCTGATATGTTTAAGCTGTGCCTTGAGTACTGGGTAAGACACCATTCCGCTAGCGGCTGCATAGACGGTCATTGACCGCCTAAACTGGTGAAATGTTAGAGGCCAGACTTTACCTACTTCGATAGCCTCTGGTACGCCCTCCCCATACAGAAACCAACTTGTCTCTGCTATATCTTGCTCAGTGACTTTTAGCTCTTTCTTGTAGAGATCCACATTAATACTTTTTAAGAAAAAGGTAGCTGTCGTAAAGCTGAATTGCCGGTGTGGAATACCACTTTTCCCGTGTTGAACCGACATGAAAAGCGGCGTTTCTTGTTCTTGGATATCCGTTACTCGCCTGTCGCCAGACCATTCAAGCACACCTTCAGTAATTATCTTTGCAACCTTAAAAGCAGCTTCGACTGCTGAGCACGTCACCCATTTCGTAAACCGAGGAGCACCATTGGCTTCAAGCTTTGTTGTTGTCGACCAAACAACAGGAATAAGGCCATTTTCGGTATTTATTGTCTTTAATCCGTTAAGGGGAATGGCCAACAATTCACTCTTGCGCATACCAGTAAACGCAGATATTAAAATGGCACATCGGAGCTGCCAGCGCTTCAGGTTTTCGACAAGGCCAGCCCAGCTTTCACTTTTTGAGATACCTGCTTTATAAAGCTCTTTCAGTGCTGTAGAAACATCCACATTCTCACGCAGTAACTTTTTCCAGTAGTATTGGATACGCCCATCCTGGCCTCTTGTTGTTGCGGTAGGAACCAAGCTCCTATCCAGCGCAACTCCTTTATCTCTTGCAAGGCTTCGCAATGCAAAGACAAGCTTTATTGCTTTCTCGTGTCGCAAGAAACAATCCAGATCTTCAATGGTTGTCTTGAGGACACTTTGATAGATATCTGAAGGAATAAGTAGCGTCTGTACTGAGCCCGTGGTTTCTGGGAACTTTTTTCGGGTTCTTTTCAATCTACTGAGAAACTCAACCGAGGGCCTTATTCCTTGCCAGAATCTGTTATTGCTGAGTACCGTTGCGGTATCAGATATGCGCTGAATTTTTCCGAGAAAAAGCCCTACTTGTTTTGTTGTAGAAGCTCGGCTCGTTAAGAAATCGATTGCGTCGGGGGTAGAAAAGATATTTTCCGGGGGTATCTCTCTGTCTGAACAGTATCGCACCAAAAACGAAATAGCCGTCACATCGCCGTTAAGCTTTGACATTGAACAGCCACCCAGCGCACTTATCCAATGTAACGTAAGAGTTTTAAGAAAATCATTAGCGATATTTAAACTATTTTTTGCTTGCTAGTTTTACTCCATCAACTGGGGTAATGCTCTCGATCTTTGCTCTGAAGTTAAGTAATCGCAACGTTGAGCTTGTAGCGCTGTAATCCCATGTATCATCCCGAAATATCGATCTAGGGCTTCCATCTTTATTGATCGTAACCACCATATCATCAGCAGGTTTTAGGTCTGAAAATTCATTTGGTGGATTGACCTCTTTAACAATAGGGTTACGCGACATTAATTTCGACAAACTATAACCCTCTTTCCTGCGCTGCTAGCCAAACGGATCAAAATTTCAATCTGCCTACTCCAATGTCGGCTATAGTTCCCCATTTCTATCTCGTCTTCGGCCTGCCTTATTACCCCCCCAAGCCCACGATTATTTTTGCTTACAAAACCTAAGATTTCGTCAATCCTAAATATTGCGGGTTTAACAACCGCTTCATGATGCTCTGAGTCATTTCGAATCATTGATGTGGCATTCAGCGCTTCTCTCAGACTTAAAAGTTTATGGATATCTTCAAAATCTTCATGGACTGCGAAGTATTCACAGAAAAGACAACTTTCGAACGTACCGCAGGTTGGCTCAGGGGCTTTAGAGTTAAATCCATTGGTTCTCGAAGGGATTTCACCGTTCATGTTAGTACAGGACCCGGAGGCGATTCATTCAGATTCGTCTTCACTTGCAAGACTCACAGGAAGGGGACTACTAGTTGTTCGATTAAAATACCTAACTTGAGAACTCAGCTCCTCATGATAACGATTCATTTCCTTAGCCTGAGTTTCTATATCAATTGACGTATAAGCTCTTTCTGTCGTAGCCACTGAGTTGTTTAGTTTCTTAGCAACCAAAGAAACTTTACCTTGTGATTTTCGAATGAAATATTCACCTGCAATCTGTCTTATATCCCTGGACGATATTTTAGTAAGCCCTTTAAATAGGGGAGATTTTCTGGTGAGGATTACACCGCCACTTCTGTCGAACCGTTGTAATTTATTACTTTCGCCAATTTTGACGAACAGGTACTCTTGGGCATCTCCAGGCAGTTCAAGAGTTTCAGCCCAGGCCCTTAACTTTAAAAACTTTATGATCTCTCGCTTTAAATGGCTGGGTGCTTCAAATTTAACCGCTCTGCCCGCGCGAAATTTGTGTTTCTTTGCAAAAGCACTAGACCCTACCTTACTGAGATCTATATCGATTATTTTAAGATCAAGTGTTGGCTGTACATTTGCTGCTGTGAACGCAAGATATATCTGAAAAAAACAGAATACACTTAAGTTATAGGCGTAGACCTTTTGAGGTGTTAACTTTCCGCTTATCCATTCATCTGTCATTCCGCAGCCAATTAATGAATTAAAATAGTGTGATCCAGCGATCATTTGCAGCTTTTAGTGTCACATATGTCTTGACCGTGATCCCCAGCTTT
>NZ_MUFR01000047.1:0-19803 GCF_001996185.1 Salinivibrio costicola subsp. alcaliphilus | reverse complement strand
GGTCACTCAGTTCATCGAATAAATCTTTTTGTCTATTCTCAACGAGTGCCCACACAGATTGCATAGGTCAAATTGTTAAAGAGCGCCGCTCATCGTTGATCGGGAGTGGCATAATACGCCACTTTGGCATTGAGTCAAGCATTTTGTTTTGCTTGTCTGTATTGCCGTTGTTAGCTCGGCTTGCCGTGCCAACGAGAGCGCATTATAGAGAGGTAATTTTTTGGCGCAAGGGGTTTTTGATAAAAACAGCACAAGCGATTAAAAACCAACCAAACGGGTGATAACTCACTCGTTTGCGGCGTTCATAGACGCTTATTACATACCTTGGTGTCGAAGCGTTGACCCTGTGAAGTAAAATCTCAGCGCCTGCTCCTTATTTCGGTTATCTTGCCAGCGAACTTCTAATACGAGTGTTTTCGCATAAACACCACCATCATCGGTGAGCACATTTTTAATCTCAGTCACTGCCAGTTGGTAACCAGTATCTTCAGTATCTATCAAGCATTTTGCTAAACGGCTCAACTTCATGACTACAGTATGGCTTGCACTGCAGGGCGTATCCGTGTTCATTAAACGCCAATGCGCCAGTTGGTTACTAGCAACATGCATAGCCCCTTCAGCCAAGCGCGCATTGTGTTGCTTAACTTGAATATCGACAGTGAGTGTATAAATACCTGCGCCCGTTACCGCTACTAACACTAACGCAATCAATATTTCTATAAAGGAAAAACCTCGCGCTCGCAACATGCTATCCCTCCTCATAAGGCGGTTTGATGTCATGATAGCTATTACCGAGTGGACGCCACTGCTTAAGACCTTTAAAACTCTGCTGTACCGTTTCATCACTGTAGGTTGGTTGAAATGAACCATACACCACGGAATGGCCATCCGGCACATCAGTAATAAATGCGCCTTTGGTGATGAAACTACCGTGAAACCAAAAAGGGACACGGCTTGCTTGATCAGGATTGGTGACTGTTGATGTGATCATTTCGCAAAGTTCTTGGATATTACTATCGTCGTGAGAGCAAGACATCCCGCCAGATTCGGAGATGGTCATCCCCCATTGCTCAGCAAATTCTCTCGCATTCAGATTATCGGTGTTAAACTGATATACCACTCCTTTAAAGGGTTTAATCGCACCACGCAGCGCCACAATGCCATCTTGCACAACCAGTAAAATCGGAGGTTCACTTGGTAACGCCTTTAAACCCTCTCGGCTTAGATCACAAGGCCCATCCACCCAGACTTTTGCATTCGCTCTCTCTCTGTGTTTACTGCTAGCGACTGCATTCAATAGAGTTTCATAACATAACGACGGATCATCTTGGGTATTAACAACAAAACCGCCTTGTCGCTCAAATTGCTCTCTGACTGTTTCCCACTGCGCGCGAGGGACACCAAAGTAATCGTTGAACAAGTCCATATTCTCAACGTTGGTTTGCACATCTTTTTTTAGTCGCGCGCCGGTTTCATCGCGACTATCTGCCACTGTGTAGTCGCTAACCTCCGTTTTATATTCGGGGGCGCACTCATCGCTACCATCTAAGCGAACGGTAAATCTGTTTTGACTTTTTTCCTCTTCATTCTTTGAGCTCTCTGAGCTCTCTGAACTCTTTGACTGATTCTCACCGAGCGTGCGCGGACGAATCATGACATCGCCCCCCGCCATAATTGAATGGCATTCATATAAACCATCCTCTCGCTTTTTTCCTTTTACCGGTCGCCATGTATTGCCACCGTAAAACGCGGCGGATCCAGAAGTGACAAACGAACTTCTTCGCGCGCCGGTGGCTTTTGCCAGAGTCACCCCGACTTGTTGCTGTGCATGAGTTGCGTAAAGATGCCACATCCCGCGCTTACTGTTTTGCCATGGCGCCAACCATAATTGACTTTGCGCGACGTTTTGACAGGGAGAAAGTTGTTCTAGTGCTTGGGCGATATCATCGTTGGATAACTCAATGCCATCATGCTGAATTTTAGCCACCGCACAGTCGAGAGCGGCCCAAGCTTTAGAAAGTGATTGCTCGGTTTTGACTCTCGCTTGCGTCTGTTGGATATCATTAACCGCACGTCGACTGACTCCTAACACAATGAGAAGTGCAATCAGTGCAACACTCGCAACCACCGCAAGCGTTGCTATGCCTTGGTCGTACTTATGTTTTCTGATGCATTTCATGGTGAAACAACCGTATTAGCTAAAACCAAGGTTCTCGACACTTGTTCACGTTCACTAGGTTGACGTTTTAATGAGGCGGAAAGTTCGATCGTTAACGCAGTAATACGTCGCCCTGTCTCCGTCCGCGTCTCATCACGAGAAAAGGCTAAATGCGTGACCTTCAATGCTCGGGATGAAATATCTCGCCAGTACCCTGACTCACATGACCAATTTTTGGTGTCTTGGTGATTTTCATAAGCCTCTATCGCCTGTGATTCTGCATCGAAACGAAATCCTTTGGCATCGTCTTTATCAATAGTTTGCGTGGAGTGAGTACGCCCTTGTTGGTACGCAAATCGCAAACATTGCCCGCTAGATTGCTCAGGCACTTCATCAATTAACACAATGTGCGCCTCATCTCCGCTTTTAAATACGTAAGGGGAAGTCCTGCCGCATTGATAACAGAGGGCTGCACGGCGAATATCTGCCTCCATAAAGGTAAGAAGGCGACTTATTTCTAAAGACAAAAACGTTTTATTATCCAGACGCGTTTGTGTCGCCGTCGCTGTTGTCATCACCGCCAGTGCCGCGATAGTGACTATCATACTCACCGTCAGCCCCACCAAGAGTTCAACCAATGAATGGCCTTTACAGTTAGCTGCAAGCACTGGCTACCTCCCGCCACGGACAAACATCAAAGCCAAGGTACTGGCGAACGGTGACAATGTAATCCGGTGTGCTGGCAAGATCGCGGCTTAGACCAAGCGTGAGATTATGACTGGGTCGCTGTGTGCGAAAATCGATAGTAAATAGATCCCCGTCAGGCAATAACACCCACCCCTCACTCACTTTCTTTTTTAATTGAATTGCTTTAGGTAGCCTGACCATAGCTAATGTGGTTTGTTGACACGATATTTTTGCCATCGCGCCCGTTCTACTCACACTGTTCGCTTTTTCGTTGACCGGTTGAGCAATAATGCATTGCGTATTTTCGTCTTGATGCAAAATAAGACGATATGCTTGGCTCTGATTGATCGCACGACTTTGAGTCAGTTGGAATAAGCTTGTCAGCTCTGCACTGCGACTGGCCATTACGGCCACTTGGCGTGAATAGGTAAAGCTAGGAAATGCGATGGCACAAATAACCGCTAACACACTCAATACAATCAATAATTCAATCAATGTTACGCCATGTTGCTGTAGCCTACTTGGCGTGAATTGGGTACGGTGAAAACGCATACTGCCTCCCAAGATCGCCGCCTGCCGATTGAGCGCAGACTACCACTCTCATAAGCTCTGTATGCGTTTGGTAATTGAGTCTTCGAGGGGCACGTAGAAATGCGTTTATATTTTTGTCGCTATTTACAACATGGCGTGACACTGATCGAAATGATGCTTGTACTGGCCATCATCGCAACACTTGCAGGGATTGCCATCCCCAGCTATGCCGAGCACCAACAACAACAGACGCGGCAAGCGGCGACTCGACATTTAATTCAGTTACAAGCGTGGGTAGAGCAGAAATTTACGATGGCTGAGCAATATCCGTCGGTATCAGATGTCGCTAAGTTAGAAGAGGTGCTATGTGCGGATTGTCAGCTCTCACCGGATTATCGGTTCGAAGTCCAAGGTGGGAAGGCAGCCTATAAGATCCTTGCTCACCCTCGAACAAGTTACCCCCAAATCGATGACGCATGTGCTACCTTGGTCCTCCATACGAACGGACTGATAACGTCGACCTCATCAAATGCATCTTGTCCTTTACCGCATGATCGATCAACAAATACGTTTTCGTCAGGCATAAAAAAAGCCAGCACAAAGCTGGCCTTTCTATGATGACTGAGGATTCAACACTGGCTAACCCGTATGCACGAGGCCCAGTTGCTTATCCGGTTAAATCATCAAAAAACTTTTTGACACCGTCAAAGAAGCCCTCTGATTTTGGCTTGTGTTTTTTCGCTTCAGTGCCACTAAAAGACTCTTCTAGCTCTTGTAGAAGCTCTTTTTGACGGCTGCTTAAGTTCACTGGCGTTTCGACAACCATCTTACAGATCAGGTCCCCCATACCGCCGCCACGAACAGACTGCACCCCTTTACCGCGCATACGGAACATGCGTCCTGTTTGCGTTTCTGCTGGCACTTTTAAGCTTACACGACCATCAAGGGTAGGCACTTCAACCTCGCCACCTAGCGCGGCCATGGTGAAACTCACCGGTACTTCACAATACAAGTTGTTGCCATCCCGGGTGAAAATGTGGTGTTCACGAACGTGTACTTGAACGTATAAGTCGCCCGCTGGCGCACCATTTTCTCCCGCTTCACCTTCACTTGATAAGCGAATACGATCGCCTGTATCAACCCCCGCTGGGATTTTCACATTCAAGTGCTTGGTCTCTTTGACGCGACCTTGACCGTGGCAGCTATTACAAGGGTCTTTGATAATGGTACCGCTGCCGTGACACGTTGGGCAGGCCTGCTGAACCGCAAAGAAACCTTGGCGCATTTGTACTTGGCCAATACCGTTACAGGTCCCACAGGTTTGCTTCTTAGTCCCCGGTTTCGCACCACTACCATCGCACGTCGAACAGCCGACATAGGTGGGCACTTCGATCTCTTTGCTGACGCCACGGACCGCTTCTTCAAGCGTTAGCTCCATGTTGTAGCGTAAATCGGCACCACGTTGTGCGCGTTGCTGACCACCGCGACGACCTCCGCCGAATATATCGCCGAATACGTCACCAAAAATATCGCTAAAGTCAGCACCACCGCCGCCAAAGCCGCCACCGCCGAAGCCGCCGCCTCCCATGCCACCTTGTTCAAAGGCTGCATGACCATATTGGTCGTAGGCTGCACGTTTTTGCGGATCGGTCAGTATTTCGTATGCCAACTTCACTTCTTTAAATTTTTCGTCGGCATCATCGCCTTTATTGCGGTCTGGGTGATACTTCATCGCCAGCCGCTTATAGGCCTTTTTAATATCGCGCTCGCTTGCATCGCGGCTTAAGCCGAGCACTTCATATAAATCTCTTTTAGACATGGTCTGACTGCACCTGTTTACGTCAACAAAACAAAGACGTTCAAATCACTGTTTGATAAAACGACGGGCGAAGGAGATCGCTCCCCTACGCCCGTGCTTATTAACGACAGTGCTTTCGCTTATTTCTTGTCGTCGTCTTTAACTTCTTCGAACTCAGCATCAACAACGTCGTCGTCTTGTTTTGCTGAATCGGCACCGGCGTCTTGCTGCGCCTGCTCATTTTGAGCTTGCTGCTGGGCAATTTCCATCAGTTTTGATGAAGCCGCAACCAGTGCTTGAACCTTCGCATCGATGTCTTCTTTATCTTCACCGTTGCGTGCGGTTTCCAGCTCAGAGATAGCTGTTTCGATCTTCTCTTTGTCTTCAGCAGGCAATTTGTCACCCGCTTCGTCCATTTGCTTGCGTG
Organism: Salinivibrio costicola subsp. alcaliphilus; assembly: GCF_001996185.1. Classification (NCBI taxonomy): domain Bacteria; kingdom Pseudomonadati; phylum Pseudomonadota; class Gammaproteobacteria; order Vibrionales; family Vibrionaceae; genus Salinivibrio; species Salinivibrio costicola. The sequence goes on along the minus strand of NZ_MUFR01000047.1, from coordinate 14,202 downwards.
TACCATGAATGAGCTGATCCGCTTGGTTACGGGCAGTCACTAACTCTTCGAACTTTTTGTCCGCTTCTTTGTTAGCTTCTGCTTCTTGTACCATTTTCTCAACGTCTTCATCGCTTAGGCCACCAGACGCTTGGATGGTGATCTTCTGCTCTTGACCGGTTTGCTTATCAGTTGCAGACACGTTCAAGATACCATCCGCGTTCAAGTCGAAAGTCACTTCAATTTGTGGCGTGCCACGTGGCGCTGGCTGAATACCTTCTAGGTTAAACTGACCCAGTGATTTGTTATGCATGGCTTGCTTACGCTCACCTTGGATCACATGAATCGTTACCGCGCTTTGGTTGTCTTCAGCGGTTGAGAACACTTGATTCGCCTTAGTCGGAATCGTCGTGTTTTTCTCAATCAGCTTGGTCATCACACCGCCCATGGTTTCGATACCCAGCGACAGTGGCGTGACGTCAAGCAGTAGTACGTCTTTAACATCGCCAGACAGTACACCACCCTGTGCAGCCGCACCCATTGCAACCGCTTCATCCGGGTTCACGTCCTTACGTGCATCCTTACCGAAGTACTCTGCAACTTTTGACTGAACCATAGGCATGCGGGTTTGACCACCGACCAAGATAACATCCGTGATTTCATCAACAGACAGCTCAGCGTCTGCCAAGGCCACTTTCATTGGTTCGAGTGAACGTTGAACCAGATCTTCAACCAGTGATTCCAGCTTGGCACGAGTAATCTTGATGTTCATGTGCTTAGGACCGGTTGCGTCCGCGGTCACATAAGGCAAGTTCACGTCTGTTTGCTGCGCAGAAGACAGTTCAATCTTCGCTTTCTCAGCCGCTTCTTTGACACGCTGCATCGCGAGCGGGTCTTGACGCAGATCGATGCCTTGCTCTTTCTTAAATTCGTCGACCAAGTAGGTGATCAAACGGTTATCGAAGTCTTCACCACCCAAGTGGGTGTCACCGTTGGTTGCCAGTACTTCGAAGGTTTGCTCACCATCGACTTCATCAATTTCGATGATAGAGATATCGAACGTACCACCACCTAGGTCATAAACCGCGATAGTGCGATCGCCACCTTTCTTATCAAGGCCGTAAGCCAATGCTGCCGCTGTAGGCTCGTTGATAATACGTTTAACTTCTAGTCCCGCAATACGACCAGCATCCTTAGTCGCTTGACGCTGAGAGTCATTAAAGTAAGCAGGAACAGTGATTACCGCGCCAGTCACTTCTTCGCCGAGGAAGTCTTCAGCGGTTTTCTTCATTTTCTTCAACACTTCAGCTGACACTTGTGGCGCGGCCATTTTTTGGCCTTTCGCTTCAACCCAAGCATCACCGTTATCTGCCTTCACAATTTTGAAAGGCATGATACTGATGTCACGCTGTACTTCTTCATCTTCGAAGCGGCGACCGATCAGACGCTTAATCGCGTATAGGGTGTTTTCTGGGTTTGTCACTGCCTGGCGCTTCGCAGGCTGGCCGACAAGTGTTTCACCATCTTGTGTGTAAGCGATAACGGATGGCGTTGTACGATCACCTTCTGCGTTTTCAATTACGCGCGTTTTTTCACCGTCTAGTACGGCGACACATGAGTTGGTTGTACCCAAGTCAATACCAATGATTTTACCCATCTGGTGCTCTCCGAAATTCGTTCTGTGGCTGTAGTTCGTTACCCTTTATGTGGGGGTAACTGTGAGAGGTTCAACCCCCTCACCGCAAATTTTTATTTGTTGCTGCCGTTTAAATAAGGGCAGCACGGCACTTTTCAAGGGCTAGCAGCAAAAAAATCCGTGTTCGTCACTCACGTATCACAAGCGGAGTAACAAATTAACTATTGATGCTATGCCCTTATTAAAATCACGCTTTTTCGTCGACGTTGCCTTGTGCGGCTTTCGATACCATCACCATCGCTGGACGTACCACGCGACCATTTAACTCATAGCCTTTTTGCATCACCATCATTACAGTGTTTGGCTCATGCTCAGTGCTTTCTTGGATCGTCATCGCTTGGTGAAGCTCAGGGTTAAAAGGTTGGCCTTGTGGGTCAATCGCTTTCAAACCAAACTTATCAATGGTATCCATCATGGTTTTTAGCGTCAGCTCTACCCCTTCAACCATGGGCTTGATCGATTCATCTTCCTTATCCGCCATCTCGACAGCACGCTCAAGGTTGTCGATAACGGGCAGCAACTCACTGGCAAACTTCTCCAGTGCAAACTTTCGCGCTTTCTCTACTTCTTGCTCTGAGCGACGACGCATATTGTCTACGTCAGCACGGGCACGAAGCACACTGTCTTGTTGCTCTTGCACTTTGGCTTCACTGGCTTCAAGTGCTGCTTCTAACTCTGTAATGCGTGCAATCATGGCTTCGGTTTCCTCTTGCTCAATGTCTGCACTACCGCTTGCCTGTTGCTCAACCGTCTGCTCTGCATCTTTGCCTTCAGCAGCTTGCGCATCTTTCATCGCTTCTTGCTCTTGCTTAACTTTCTGTTCTTCGCTCATGATCACTCCGACACAAATGGCATTGCCCAGCGCGCACTGGGACTGTTTAACTTGATTGTGGAAGTATTATGGGGATGAATCTTTATGATTCAACCGCCCACATAACGCAAATCACGACAATCCTTTTTTTACCGCGTTATACTGGGCACAAATAACGATGGGATCCTGATTATGTCGACACCATTCCAGCGCATTGCTTTAATTGGTAAACCTCGCAACCCAGACGCGGTGAATACACACATCGGCCTTTATCATTGGCTCACCGAGCGCGGTTACGAGGTGTGCATTGATACACGCTTGAGTACCAATTTAGGGCTACCCGACGCGCACTATCTGGATTTGGTTAATATTGGTCAGCACGCTGATCTCGCGATCGTTATCGGTGGCGACGGTAATATGCTCGGCGCCGCCCGCGTACTGTCACGAAGCGATATAAAAGTGATTGGTGTAAACCGCGGTAATTTAGGCTTTTTGACTGACCTGGATCCCGATGCCTTTGAAAATGCCCTAGATGCCGTTTTGAGTGGCGACTACATGGAAGAAGACCGCTTTTTGCTTGAGACAGAGATCCATCGTCACGATCAGGTTAAAAGCCATAATGCTTCGCTCAACGAGGCCGTTTTACACCCAGGGCAAGTGGCTCACATGATTGAGTTTGAGGTCTATATTAACGAGCATTTCGCCTTTTCGCAGCGCTCAGATGGGATCATTATTTCAACGCCGACGGGATCAACAGCCTATAGCTTATCAGGTGGCGGCCCCATCTTATCCCCCAGCCTCAACGCTATTTCTTTAGTCCCTATGTTCCCCCATACCCTATCAAGCCGGCCTTTGGTGGTAGATGGTAATCGCCGGATTAAATTATTAGTGTCTCCCGATAACCGCGGCACACTGGAAGTCAGTTGTGATGGGCAAGTTTCTTTGCCAGTGAATCCGGGCGATGAGGTCCATATTTACAAAAGCCCCGCCACACTCAAACTCATTCACCCCAAAGACTATAATTATTACAATACGTTACGTAAAAAGCTGGGTTGGTCTTCAAAGCTGTTCTGACGCGGCTGTTTTTTCATATCAACGTTATTTTCCTTCTTCCTGTTGGTATGCAAAACAGGCCAGCCACTTTTTGTCCATTTTTTGTGCGCCTCATCCCATTCACAATAATTCTCACTGAACAGTATTCACTGGATGAAAAAACAGTATATACTGTATCTATACACAGTTGTTGATAGATACAGGTGTTTTCCTATGTTAGCCGATATAACCATTCAAAACTTTGCCATCGTTAAATCCTTGGAGTTGGAGTTTAGTAAAGGCATGACGGCGATAACCGGTGAGACCGGGGCAGGTAAATCTATTTCTATTGATGCGCTAGGCTTATGCTTAGGTGACCGCGCCGATGCCAATATGGTGCGCCCAGGGGAAAAGCGCGCTGAAATATCGACCAGCTTCACCTTGGAACAAAACAGTGCGGCGCGACGCTGGTTACAAGATAACGAATTAGAAGACGGTGACGATTGTATTTTAAGACGCGTAATCACTAAAGAAGGGCGGTCACGCGCTTATATCAATGGCAATCCGGTTCCTGCTTCTCAGCAAAAAGCACTTGGGCAACTTTTGATCAACATTCACGGTCAACATGCACATCAACAACTGTTACGCCCTGAGCACCAAATTACGTTGCTTGACCAATATGCGGGTCATCAATCGTTGATCGATAAAATGGCAACGCGCTATCAACGTTGGCGTCGCACAAAAAATGAGCTAAAAGCACTGATAAAGAAAAAGGATGATATTGAGGCGCAACAACAGCTGCTTGAGTATCAAGTGGGCGAACTCAATGAACTTGCGCTTGGTGAAGACGAATATCAGCAAATTGAAGAAGAGCATAAACGCTTATCCAACAGTGGTGATATCGCGATGACAAGCCAAGCAGTGGTTGATCTGCTCTGCGATGGCGAAGAAAGCAATACACTTGGCCTACTAACTGCTGCGCAACAACGTTTGAATGAATTAGCGACACTAGACAATCACTTCTCTCCACTGGCTGAAATGCTCGAAGAAGCTAGAATTCAAACTCAAGAAACCAGTCAGGAGATCGCTCGTTATCTTGATCAACTCGACATGGATCCGCAGCGTTTACAATATTTAGATCAACGCATGGCTACCATTATGAGTTTGTCACGCAAACACCATGTTCAACCAGAGGTGCTGTATAGCACACATCAACAGTTGATAACGGAGCTAGAAAAACTCGCGCACAATGATGAGGCCATTGAGCAGCTTCAAGCCGAAGTCGACAAGCAATTCGCAGACTGTTTAGACACAGCAGAAAAGCTCAGTAAAAGCCGTCGTCGTTATGCTAAAGAGCTCAATAAACTCATTACCCAAAGCATGCATCAGCTCAGCATGGAACACGGCAGTTTTGAAATCCAAGTCGAAAATAAAGCACAGACCCACCTAAGTCCTCTAGGCGGCGATGCGGTCGCATTTTTGGTCTCGACCAACCCCGGCCAGCCTTTACAACCACTCGCAAAGGTCGCATCAGGTGGTGAGCTATCGCGGATCTCCCTCGCTATTCAAGTGATTACAGCACAAAAAGTGGAAACACCTAGCCTTATCTTTGACGAGGTTGATGTCGGTATTAGCGGGCCAACCGCCGCCATTGTGGGTCAATTATTACGTCAGCTTGGCGAATCGACCCAAGTTATGTGTGTCACCCATTTGCCACAAGTTGCCGGCTGTGGTCATCAACAAATGTTTGTCGCCAAAGAGACTGACCAAGGCACGACGACCACTCGCATGTACCCACTCGATTACCAGGCCCGTATTAATGAGCTGGCCCGTTTGCTTGGTGGCAGTGAAATTACCGAGCGTACTTTAGCAAATGCCGAAGATCTGCTCATTGCCGCTTAAAAAAACACGGCATTGATCACATGCTTGCTCGAGGGAAGTGTGCAACGTTCACTTTCCTCGGTTATTTCTTTTCCCATTGCGAACTTTTTCACGTTATGACCCTCCAAACGCTAGTCGTTGGCAGGTTTTTTACATATATTCTCTGCTTGTTTATACTCGACGCGCTATGCACCGCAGGCACCGCTTGCAAAACGTACTGAGTGACGTGATTTGCCCTCAACGAGACAGTGAAGATATTAACTATGGGTTGGAAAAAAGCCGCCGTTGCCTCTCTAATGGCGATTGCCATTATGGGTTGCTCTTATGCCGAAAAACTGGTTTATCGTGTAGATATCAATCAAGGCAACTATATTGAAGAAAAGGCCGTAGACTCATTGAAGTTTGGCATGACGAAAGAGCAGGTCAAATTCCTTCTCGGCCCACCGATGTTGGTTGAGTCTGGCTACCCAAACACTTGGTACTTCGTACAGTGGCAACAGCCGGGCCACCAAGATCCAACGCAAAAAGATTTAGTGCTCTCGTTTGATGATAATAATCAATTAGTCAGCATGAGTGGTGACTATGAGCCGGGCGACCAGTTTTTTGAGGCTGTGCAATAAGCAGTGACAGCCATTGGCTCGTTAAAAGGCGCCGGATATCGGCGCCTTTACTGTGATTATTTATCGCTTGAGCAAGGCCAAGCATCGGTGTTCGACGGTTAGCGCTTACGCTTGGTATCAACCCGTCCACCTGTCACAGGATCGGCCTTGCCCTCTTGCTTCGCTCGTTCAGCTCGACGGCGGCGAATTTCCTTCGGATCAGCTTGGAGTGGCCGATAGATCTCAATCCGATCACCCTCTCTTACTTGCGCGTCAAGCTTCACCGGTCGGCTAAAAATACCCACTTTGTTGGTGGACAAATCAATGTCAGGGTACGCGCTCAAGATACCCGACTGGCGGATAATCTCTTCAACACTTGTATCAGCCTTAACGACACAATTAAAGATGCGTTGCTCATTCGGTAGCGGATACACCACTTCCACATGCACCAGAGTCTCTTCACTCATAAATCGCTTTCGCTCGCTCTGTAAACGCTTTTACCATACTGCTGGTTAACTCACTAAAAATGCGCCCAAACGCTGCTTCCACCAGACGGTTAGTGAATTCAAACTCAAGGTTTAACTCTATCTTACACGCATCACTCGACAACGGCGTAAATTGCCACCCCCCACTTAAACGCTTAAACGGACCGTCAACTAAGGTCATATCAATACGCGCATTGTCGGTTAAGTAATTTTTTGTTGTAAACGTCTTCTTTATGCCCGCTTTGGCCACGTCCAGTGAAGCGACCATGGTTGAGTCTGTGTGCTCTATCAATCGAGTGCTCACACATCCGGGCAAAAACTCGGGGTACGCTTCAACATCGTTCACCAAGGCAAACATTTGCTCAGCACTGAACGGCACTAAAGCCGAGCGGATGATTTGCGGCATAGGGACTCCTTAAAGTTAACCGCGAGATAATACCACTGAGGTCGCCTTTCACCAATGTTAGCGGCTAGCATATCTAAGAAAGTCATGCGGTTTGTCTAACAGCATGCGATAATCCTTTCATTCTTCGACACATCGCCTTTATAATGCGCGGACTATGGCTAAGAAAAACGCAAAGAACAAAGCAAATAGCAACACCATTGCGCTGAATAAAAAAGCACGCTTTGAGTACTTTATTGAAGATGACTTCGAAGCGGGGCTAGAGCTGCAAGGTTGGGAAGTGAAAGCACTTCGATCAGGCAAAGCCAATATCAGCGAAAGCTATGTGTTGCTCAAAGACGGGGAAGCCTTTTTGTTCGGGGCAACGATCACCCCGCTGAATGTCGCCTCCACGCATGTGGTCGCTGATCCACAGCGCACCCGTAAGCTCTTGCTCAAACGGCGGGAGCTTGATACCTTACTGGGTAAGGTTAATCGAGACGGTTTCACCGTGGTGGCATTGTCTTTATACTGGAAAAAATCATTTGCTAAGCTCAAAATAGGCTTAGCGAAAGGTAAAAAATTACACGATAAACGTGATACCGCGAAAGACAGAGACTGGCAGCGTCAAAAATCCAGGATCATGAAACACTCAGCGCGGTAATCGTTGACGCGGCAGATCAATGTGTTAGACTCTGCCGCAACACTCTGGGGCTGATTCAGGATTCGACAGGATTGAGAAGGCCCGTGGAGCATGCCGAGGGGCGGTTGGCCTCGTAAAAAGCCGCAAAAAAATAGTCGCAAACGACGAAAACTACGCACTAGCAGCTTAATAACCTGCTGAGTGCCTATCCTCTCTAGCCTTCGCCTGTAGGACGGGGAATCAGGATAGTCAAAACCAAACAGGATCGCGTGGAGGCTTTGACCCAAGAGCTGAAGCGTTAAACATAAGTTGGGTATGTCTTTGTGTGGCGTGTTTGTCCGCAGCACTCTGACGAGACTAAAGACAAACTAAGCATGTAGCGCCATCGGTTAGACTGATTCTGGACGCGGGTTCAACTCCCGCCAGCTCCACCAATCGATTGGAAAAGACGCCTTAGGGCGTCTTTTTTATTGCCTTAAATAACTTAAAATCAATAACTTAGCATTCATCAAGGTCCATAGAGGTCCACCAACCGCTTTGATTTTTAGGTACACCGAGGTGTACACTGATGAAAATGGAGGCTGAGAGGTGTACCCATTATGGCTAAAATCATAGCTAAGCTTACGGATAAGAAGATAAAAGCAGCAACGCCAGAAGATAAAGAGTACCTGCTCTATGATGGCGACGGACTCAGACTAAGAGTTAAACCAACCGGCTCTAAGCTTTGGCTTTTTAATTACCTGCGTCCATTCACCAAAAAGCGCACCAACCTCAGCCTCGGTGCCTATCCCACTGTTACCCTATCTCAAGCGCGTAAAGCAACCATGGATGCAAGGGCCCTCCTCGCTCAAAACATCGATCCTAAGGAACACCGTGAAGAGCAACAAAGGCAAGAGATTGCGCTCACCGAACACACGGTAGAGAAAGTCGCCTACCAGTGGTTCGAGCTGAAAAAAGAGCAAGTGACTGAGGGATACGCGACCGACATATGGCGCTCTCTGGAACGTCACATTTTTCCAAAGCTTGGCGCTACTCCCCTTTCCAAAATCACTGCCCCTATGGTAATAGATGCCTTAAAGCCCATTGAAGCATCGGGCAGCCTAGAGACATTAAAGCGCTTGGTCCAACGACTAAACGAAATGATGAACTACGCGGTTAACTGTGGCCTTATCCACGCTAATCCGCTATCGGGCATTGGCGCTGCATTTAAAAAGCCCAAAAAGAACCATATGGCAGCGTTAACTCCCGATGAACTACCAGAGTTAATGCAAAAGCTTGCTTACGCGAATATTAAGCGGGTTACCCGGTGCCTAATCGAATGGCAGCTACACACCATGACGCGACCAGCAGAAGCCGCTGCTGCACGATGGGATGAAATAGACTGGGATAACGAACTATGGATTATCCCGGCGGAGAGGACAAAAAAAAGAAGAGAGCACCGGATCCCACTCACAGAGCAGATGCTGGCGATATTAGAAGTGATCAAGCCGATAAGTGGCCATCGTGATTTTATTTTTCCTTCAGATCGTGATCCGCAAAAACCTTGTAATAGCCAAACGGCCAATATGGCACTAAAACGAATGGGGTTTGCCGACCGGCTCGTGAGTCATGGGCTACGCTCCCTGGCAAGTACAACACTGAACGAGCAGGGTTTTGATTCAGACCTCATCGAGTCCGCACTTGCCCACGTTGATGACAACCAGGTACGGAGTGCATATAACCGGACAGACTACATCGAACGCCGACGCCCAATGATGTGCTGGTGGAGTGGACACATCGAGCAAGCGGCTAAAGGCAGCCTATCAGTGACTGGGACTAAGCAACTGAAAGTGATCTAACCATAGAAGCCGATAAAAACTCGCTACCTGAATACTCTGCTCTCCCTGAGTGGGAGGCCAAGCAATCTACCCACCATACCGAAGCAGGTGTGGTTAGAGCACATCAAATAAGGGTTTTACGGTCATTCAAATAAACCAAAAATCGCTCTGAATACGGGAGCCGTCAAATCTCATTGCCGCCTAGACTCTTTACTTTGCCTGCATGAATGTACAAGTATTAGGTTTAATATTCGCTTTTAGCTGATCAATGGCAGTAAAGGTGACAATATCGATGGGTCAGCTTTACGTCGGCGATAACGTCGATAGGTGGGTCAATTTTGAACTGGCGTTGACAGTGGAAAGGCCTTTTCATATAAAGTGACCGAACGCCTTTGGAGCGCCACAGACGCTCGCAGCACCATAAGTCGCTTGTAGTTCACGGATATCAGACCAATCGACGAGCACCACTGGCATGGTGTTGCCTGCACAGATAAAACGTTCATGCCAACGGTAAACGGCGAGCCTCTCCTGATGCAGGTGATGGTTACCAAACAGGCGATCCATCCGCTTTATGTTATGTTTGGCTCTGGCTTGGCAAGGTAAGTGACGACCAAACTCAGTGAGCGTTAGCGTTAGCGTTAGCGTTAGCGTTAGCGTTTTACTATCAAGCAATGCTCGACACGCTAACATCAAGCTATTTAGTCGCTTTAAGTGCAGTTCAGGGCAGAATTGGTAGAGAGAATCGTGTAATATATTGAATTCGCACACCTTGTTGTCTGGTTGCTTGTTTTTTGGCGAAATCATTTGATCACATAACAGGATGTGCATCTACCTTAACTTGATGATTTTTATCTAAATCATCAGGGGGTTCCTCAGTACTAAGCTTTATGAACGGACATTGATTTAGTGTTTCTTAAACTAAGTCTCCGCTGTTAAACTAACTAAAACGGTGTAAACAATCTCTTTAGTGGGTGAAAAATGGAAGTAAAAGAGGGTTACTTAAAAGACTACGTAAGTGGACAGGTAATAAAAGCTACGCCAGAAGAGGTAGAAGCAGTTCAAGTCTTTTCTAGGGTCCTAGTTGAAGATTATGGGTATCCTGCAGAATATTTGCAGACTCGCCCTCAATGGAGAGTAAAAGTTAGGCCCTCTGACAACAGAAAGGAGTATCCTGTAGATATCGCTGTATTCTCGTCAGATTCTCACTCTGAAGAGAATATACAAATTATTGTTGAGTGCAAGAAAAAAAATAGAAAAGATGGAAGGAGTCAGCTTGAAGATTATTTAAGATTTTCTAAGGCTCGAATTGGTGTTTGGTTTAATGGAGATGAACGGGCTTATATCTTAAAGAGAGAGGAAGATGGGAAAGTTACTTTCTCTGACCTTCCAAATATACCCAGATACGGTCAAAGATTGGAAGATATAGGTAGGTTTACAAGGAAAGACCTTATCCCCGCAACCAACTTAAAATCTGTTTTTAAAACGATACGCAATTATTTAGCGGCGAATGCTGTTGGAATAACTAGAGACGAAGTTTTCGCTCAACAGTTAATAAACCTTATTTTCACTAAAATTTATGATGAGCGATTCACTAAACCAGATGACTTCGTAACTTTCCGCGCAGGGGTAGACGAACCAGAAGAAGATGTAAAAGGAAGAATTGTTGATCTCTTTGAAAAAGTAAAGGAGCAATATAGCGACGTTATTGAGGTAGCTGATAGCATAAAGTTAGATGAAAAAACCTTGTCGTATGTTGTTGGTGAGCTCCAACAATATTCTCTGCAGGAAAGTGCTCGTGATGCAGTTGGAGATGCTTTCGAAGTTTTCATAGGTCCCTCACTAAAAGGTGGACAAGGACAATTCTTCACTCCAAGAAATGTAGTCAAGATGATGGTCGATATGATCGACCCATGCGTAAACTCCAAGATTATAGACCCAGCATGCGGAAGCGGTGGCTTCTTAGTCGAATCTCTTCGTCACGTTTGGAAGAAAGTTGAAAGCAACGGCTCAGAATACGGCTGGCCTAGTAACGAGATAGAAGCGGAAAAACAAAAAGTTGCGATAAAGAATTTTCGAGGAATTGATAAAGATTATTTTTTGAGCAAAGTGGCTAAAGCATATATGGCCATACTCGGTGATGGTCGCGGAGGAGTTTTCTGCGAGAATAGTTTAGAAAGTAAGGAGAACTGGAGCTCATCAACTCAAGATTATGTCCCTTTTGGCGGATTTGATGTGGTTATTACTAACCCACCATTCGGTAAAAAATTGGCAATAGACTCTGAGGATATCTTAAAGAACTATGATCTAGGACATAAGTGGAAACATGACTCCGACTCAGACGCTTACGAGAAGGGAAATGTTTTAGATAAACAAACACCTCAGATACTTTTTATAGAGCGATGTTTAGATTTGCTAAGGCCTGGAGGGACTTTAGGAATAGTTCTATTAGAAAGTATATTCGGCATGCCAAAATATCGACACGTCGTAGATTACATACAAAGAAAAACTAAAATTAAAGCTGTCGTGACGATGCCAGAGGATTTGTTTCAACCACATACCCACGCGAAGTGTTGTATTTTGATTTGTGAAAAAAAATCTAATGAGCAAGAGCAAGAGCAAGAGCAAGAGCAAGAGCAAGTTCACGATATCTTTATGTGTGACGTTAAGTGGTGTGGCCATGACAGCAGAGGAAACCCAACGATAAGAGTAAATGCTGACGGAGAGGAAGAGTTGTTAGATGATATTCCTTTTGTGGCAGAAAAGTATCTGAGAGGGCCTTCAGATGATTGACTTTTGGCTAAATAGTGATCGTGTAAAAAACAAAGTATTTATTCCAAAGTATTATGACCCAGATATAGATCTTAACTTAGCAAAGCTCGAAGACACCCACCAACTTTTAAAAGTCGGCGATCTTGTTTCAAGAGAGGTGCTAAAGCTTGAAACAGGACATGAAATTGGGAAGTTAGCTTACGGAACGGGTGATATACCATTCGTCAGAACCTCTGATATAGCTAATTGGGAAACACGTAGCATCCCTAAACAAGGTGTTTCTGAAGATATATATGAAACTTACAAAGTTAAACAGGATGTTGCGGTTGGTGATATCCTTTTGGTTCGAGATGGGACTTACCTAATCGGAACTAATTGTATTATCACTGAGCTAGACAAGAAAATAGTCTATCAGTCTCATTTATTGAAGATACGGGTTAACAAAGATTTCATAGACCCTTACGCTATTTTTCTAGCTCTAAATTCTGAGATAGTTCAACGACAAATTCGTAGCTTCCAGTTTACAGCTGATACTATCGACACAATAGGAAACAGGTTCTTGGATGTTGTACTTCCAATTCCCCGTGATTTGTCACTCACAGCTCGTTTAAGTGCAGAGGCAAAGTTGGCAATGGAGGAGCGAGAAAAGGGAAAAGCTTTTATTAAACAAGCACCAGTAATCCTAGAGGAGACTCTTCTTACCGGGAAGTTAGACTACATCGATGAATTTTTCGCGAGCGATCTTGAAGAAATCGTTGATGAGTTAAAGCAAGATACAATTACTTCAGAATTTGGAAAATTTGAAGCATTTTGGAGAAGAAGCTCGGATATCAAGGATAAAATTCTTTTACCAAAATACTATAACCCAGAGGTTGAGAAAGAGCTTTCTGGTTTATCAGTAAATTGTGAATGTGTATCGATCGGTAGCCTAATAGACGCGGGAGTGATTAGTGACAAAACTGGTGTTGAAATAGGCAAGATGGCTTATGGCACTGGTGATATACCTTTTATTAGAACCAGCGATTTTTGTAACTGGGAAATGAAGCACAATCCAAAGCAAGGAATATCACAAGACATATATGACAAGTATTGTGGAAAAATAGACCTTAAGAAAGGTGATATTTTCTTAGTTAGGGATGGTACATACCTAGTGGGTGGTAGCTGTATCGTAACAGATAGAGACACGAAAGCTCTTTTTTGTGGTGGCTTGTATAAACTGAGGGTAGAGGATCAAAGCGAGTTAGATGAGTGGTTACTTTTGGCTTTACTGAATACTTATGTAGTTAAGCGACAACTTAGAACCAAGCAATTTACTCGAGATGTTATTGACACACTTGGTAGGAGGTTGTATGAGGTTATCTTACCGATACCAAAAGATAAAAAGGTAAGACAAGGTCTATCTGACAAAGTGCGAAGAGTTGTAGAGATGAGGCTTGATAATAGAGATAAAATTATGGAATTGTCGCAGCAACTAACGCACGTTTGAAAAATACAATATAGATTGGGCATCTAGTTCAAACCAAAGTAGTTCAACCCAAAGCTTTTTAGTTGTATACAGATGCCTAATTTCTTATCCCTCAAGTTTTAGAAGATTAGAGCCAGAAATACGGGCTGACTAGGGACAAAAATACAAGTGAGTCCCACTGATTTGTTAGGACTGTTTGTTAAGATGAGCCGGAGAATTGCATTACATCTTGATGCGATTCCTTAGGGCTCTTAGAGGCGTTGTTGATCAAATCATTCACCTAACGCACTGATCCCAATGGGATTGCTCCCATCAATCAACTCGGTAACTTACAGGCATACCAAGTCTTATGACTTTGTTTATCGCTTTCAAGTTGGCCAATGCTTCGCCAACTTGTGCATCGTAGTTACGTAGAGTCAGCTCAGGGCTGATTAACGTTTTGTATCGAGACATGCCTGTTTCTGACAGAGAGCGTTGGTGATAACCCTCTTCTTGTTTCCAGTCTTCCAAGTTACCCGATTTCAAGGCGCTGACGGCTGCATTGCGGTAAGCGGTTAATAAACCGGTGAACGCCTACTCGACATCACTGAGATCCACACACCATGGCATCAGATCTGACATATCATCCGATGGCGACCGTTTG
>NZ_MUFR01000046.1:0-19822 GCF_001996185.1 Salinivibrio costicola subsp. alcaliphilus | reverse complement strand
TATGATGCGCGCCATTGTCGCGCCACTGACTTGTATGACGTTGGCGCATTCGCATCAGCAAGGTTGTACAAACATGGTTAACAACAAGATCCAGTGGTTTCCGGGCCATATGCACAAGGCTCGAAAGGAAATCGAAGAAGTCGTCCCTAAGATCGATGTGATCATCGAAGTGCTCGACGCACGCATCCCCTTTAGTAGCGAAAACCCTCTGATCCGCACACTGCGTGGCGACAAGCCAGTGATCAAAGTACTGAACAAACGCGATCTTGCCGATCCGGCCATGACAGATATTTGGATGGCCCACTTGGAGCAAGAGCAAGGCGTTTCTGCAATGGCGATCACCACGCAGCAGCAAAGTGAAGTCAATCGAATCATGGAGCGGTGCCGCGCACTGGCCCCTCATCGCGAAGCCATGGGTAAAAATATTCGCTCGATGATCATGGGGATCCCTAACGTAGGCAAGTCCACCATCATTAACAGCCTTGCTGGTCGAGTGATTGCAAAAACAGGCAACCAGCCCGCCGTGACGCGCCAGCAGCAACGGATTAACTTGCAAAACGGCGTGGTGCTCTCTGATACACCGGGAATTTTATGGCCAAAGGTTGAGAACCCACATAGCGGTTTTCGTCTCGCAGCAACCGGCGCTGTGAAAGATACAGCAATGGACTACGACGAAGTGGCTTTTTATACCGTGGAGTACTTGGCGAGTGCCTACCCCGAGCGGCTACAAGAACGCTATCAGCTTGATGTATTACCCGACACAGACATTGAGTTGATGGAAGCGATTGGTGCCAAGCGCGGTTGTCTGCGCGCGGGAGGGCGGGTTGACTTGCACAAAGCCTCGGAAGTGCTGTTGCATGATTTACGCGCCGGTGCGCTAGGTGGCCTCACGTTAGAGAAACCGGACATGATTGAAACCGAGCTGGTGCAGGTTGAAGAAGACAACGCCCGTCGAGAGGAAGAAAAAGCCGCTAAAAAAGAGGCTCGTCGTAAGCGTTACCTCAAAAATAAGCGTTAACTTCGAACAACACGGGGCGCGTATTGTGAAGTACAACAAGATTGACTATGATTAACTTTGAATCACAGTGATTAGGAGTACATCATGAATACTAAGGTTGTCACTGCACATGTTCCTTTACAGCTAGCTGATAAAGTTGACGAATTAGCGCAACGTCTAGAGCGCTCTAAAGCTTGGGTTGTGAAACAGGCTCTGACGGATTGGGTCGTCATGGAAGAAGAGCGTCACAAACTGACACTGGATGCGTTGGCTGATGTTGACAATGATCGGGTTACTGATCATCAGTCTGTTCAGGCCTGGGCGGAAAGCTTAGGGAGTGAGTCTCCTAAGGACATACCAAGGTAATGGAAATAAAGTGGACCAGTAAAGCCCTTTCCGATTTAAACCGACTTTATGACTTCCTTGCGCCCGCAGATGCCACTGCTGCGGCAAAGATAATTCGTTCATTGACCAGTGCGCCTAACATATTGTCAGATCAGCCAAGACTGGGGGAGCGACTTGATGCTTTTGAGCCCAGGGAAGTTCGCAGGTTCTTGGTTGGCAGCTATGAGATGAGATATGAAATACAAGAATATACTATGTATGTGCTTCGTATCTGGCATACTCGAGAGAAACGCTAAAAAAGAGGCCCGTCGTAAGCGTTACCTCAAAAACAAGCGTTAATACAGCCAGTGACATGACAACCAGTCTCATGCCAAAGGGGCATTCGGCCCCTTTGGCAAGGATGCAGCTAGACTTTAAATTGCCCCACTAATTGTTGCAACGCCGTATTTGCCGCTTGTAAATCATGTGCTCGCTGCTCGGTAGTTTGCCCATGTTGATGCAGCTTGGCGACGATATCACGGATAGACGTCATGGTTTGACTAATATCTTCAGTGACCTGGCTTTGCTCGGTGGCGGCTGTTGCGATTTGCGTGCTTAGCTCGTCAACCTGCGTCACTGATTGGGTCATGGTTTCAATCCGCTGCTCAACCTGTTGGCTACTCTCTGAAGATGAGACACACTGCTCTCTCGTCTCCTGCATGGATTGACTAGCCTGTGTCACAGCGTCACTGACCTGTGCCAACATCTTATCGACTTCACCGGTGCTCTGTTGCGTCCGCGAGGCGAGGTTTCTCACTTCATCCGCGACAACCGCAAAACCGCGTCCTTGGTCGCCCGCCCGAGCCGCTTCAATCGCCGCATTCAAGGCCAGTAAGTTAGTCTGTTCTGCAATATCACCAATCACGCCGAGAATCGATTCAATTGCTTTAGTATGCTCTCGCATTTGCGCGACTTTTTGCTCACTGGTTTCCACGTTATCGACGAGGGCTAAGACACTGCGTGTCGATGCCTGCGTCTCTTCACGCGCTTGCTGGGCTTCTGATTGCATCTGACGCGTGACATCATGGCTTTGATTAACGTTTTCCGCGACATCAGAAGCAGAGGCACTTAGCTGATTAATCGCGGTAGCAACGCCTTCTGTTTCTCTTACATGGGCATCTAATGTCGATAAGGTTTGGCTAGCATCATGACTGATTTGCTCAACATAGTTCGAACAGGTTTGATTTGCGCTCATCACTTTCTGTACTAAGTCTTGCAAGTACGCGATGAAGTCATTCACTGAATGAGAGATGCTATCCAGCTCATCATTACCTTTTGTCGGCAATCGTAGTGTGAGATCCGCATCGCCTGAAGATAAGCTATCCACATTTTGCTTAAATGTCGCAAATCGGCCATGAAGTCGCTTAAAGGCAATGAGCATGACCACGAGCAATAAGCCGATAAGAGGTAACTGGATCCAAGCAAGGGTGGTGAGAATTTTATCGCTCAGCGCCGTGAGTGCCGAGGTTGGCTTGGCAACGACCAGCGTCCATGGCGTACCAGAGACTGGCGACAGCAATAAAGTTTGCTCCTGGTCTTTACCTTCAAAGATCAAACGCTGCGTCTGTTGATTTAGAGCCGTATCAATAGCCTTGGCAAAAGGCGTGTTGAAACGTGAGACCGATTTAAGTACATCGTCACGCGTGAAACCACCACGGCTTTGGCTAAGGATCTTGCCATCGGATTCCACAATGGCAATGTTGGCATCTAAGGCTTTTTGCTTTTCCGCGACCAGTTGGTTAAAAAAGCCAAGGGTGACATCAATGGTTGCTACACCATATAAGCTGCCTTGCTGATAAATCCCCATAGCACAATTGGTACGAGGCTGAGCGCTGGCACCATCTTTATAAGCATTGGCCCAAACGCATGCTCCCCGAGGCGCATTTTGACCCGCACGATGCCAAGGTTGGGTGTAATAGTTTGGGGCCTCGTCGCTATTCCAGTAAGTATTGTCGACCAATTGTCCGCTGTCATCACGGTGATAAAAGGTGGAGGCGCGATCAACGCCCGCGAGGCGTTTATTAGGTAGTGGCCATATACCGCCTCCAAATACCAGAGGGTTGCCGTACTGATCAATAAGGTGCGGTAGTTGGGTATCGATTTGGGCGCTGGTTAAGGTTGGGATAAGTTGCGTAATGGCGCGCTGCTGCGCTTTTACTTCACGAAGGGCGAAGGTAATATCGCGGCCCACTTCATTCAGGTTAAGCTTAAGTCTTTCTTCTCCCTCTTTTTTTAGCGTCGGTGCAATCCATGTCTGTATGCTAAAAACAGTTAGGATCGTCGCGATCAGTAAAAAGACGATCAATCCGATACTGTATCGACCTTGTATGGTGGCAAACGGTGATCGAGTCGGTTGCATGAACATTCCCTATTTTATTTACAACTTAGAGATATGAGTATAAGACACCGAAATCTTGTGTTGTAAAAAAAGCGTGGGGGGACATCACATTATGTGTACGCAGTTATAAAAAACCCGTCGTACCGAGGTACGACGGGCGTATGCTAATGCCTTTATGTGATTATCACTGTTTATGACGTCACATCCACCAGCGCATCGGCCAACCTATCGATGTGTCGCTCTGCCAGGCCAGCAATGTTGATCCGGCTATCTCCTACCGCATAGACGCCGTGTTTGTCTCGCAACTGATGGATCTGCTCACCAGTCAAACCAAGTACGGAAAACATGCCACGATGGTGTTGGATAAAATCAAAATAACAGTCACCTGTGCGATCGCGAAGGGCTGACGTCAAGCCTTCTCGTAAGGCATTAATGCGGGTGTTCATAGCTTTAATTTCATTGCGCCATTGCTGCGTAAGCGCATCATCCGTCAAAATGGTTTCGACAATGGCGGCACCGTGATCCGGTGGCATGGTATAGGTGCTGCGCGCCAGTTGCATGATGCGCCCTTTCGCATTCTGCGCTTCTTGGGCAGATTTACCCACCACAATCGCCGCGCCTGTACGCTCTCTATACAAACCAAAACTCTTGGAGCAAGATGTCGCAATTAATAGCTCTTCAACATTATCGGCTAAAAGACGCAAACCCCGAGCATCCTCTTCTACCCCATCACCAAAGCCTTGATAGGCAATATCGACAAAGGGGGTAAATCCGTTGCGATTCGCAAGCTCTGTGATCGCTTCCCATTCCTTCAGGCTTATATCAGCACCTGTGGGGTTATGACAACAACCGTGTAACAATACCACATCGTCGGCGCCCGCCTGTGATAAGGCATTCAGCATGGCATCGGCATCCACCATTTTGGTCTCACGATTAAAATACGGATAGAATTTCACCGTCAGGCCTGCCGCTTCCATCACCGGCTTGTGATTCACATAGCTGGGGTCTGTCAACCATACGGTAGTCACCGGCTTCGCGAGATTCATCAGATCGGCCAGCATACGCAGCGCCCCACTTGCACCTGGTGTTTGCACGGCGGCACAACGGTCATATGCGTCCGTCCCTTTGAGTAAGAGATCGACCATAGCTTGGTTGAAGTTTTCATTGCCGGCCAGGCCAACATAGGCTTTCGTTTGCTGAGTTTGCGCGAGGGATTGTTGTGCCGCTTTAACGGCTTGCATAATTGGCGTTTGACCATGACTATCACGATAAACGCCAATGCCTAAGTCCATTTTATGCTCACGCGGATCGTCACGATAAGCCAGTGACAAAGAAAGAATGGGATCCTGCTGGGCAGGCGAGAGCAGATCTAACATAGTAATACGTCCTTTTAAGCCTGGATGCTCAAGATACGTTATACCCTACCCCATGCGGGAAAATTGGCAACCTCTTACCCGCGATTCTCTTGTCGATGTTGCGCACGCTCGGACAGAAAGTGTACGCATTGGTTGGCACTCCCCCGCCATACGAGGTTTGGATCGGCCTCTGCTTGGATAAATTTGCCGTCGATCAACACATCAATCAACGCCACCACCTCTTGCTGCTCAGAGGATAATTGTTCCAGCGTGTAGCCTGTCCACAACCAAATGTCTTTATCCGGGGCACTTAACACCACTTCTTGTAACAATTTTTTTACACTGTCGAGGTTAGCAGGATGCAAAGGATCGCCACCACTTAACGATAAACCGCGCCGCGGGATCCGTGTATCGAGAAGATCACGAATGATCTGATCTTTAATCACCTCAGTGAAAAGGTGGCCACTTTTCAGCGGCCATGTGGCTTTGTTATAACAGCCCCGACATTGATGCTCACAACCTGAGACAAACAAAGTGCAGCGCGTGCCAGGCCCATTGACAATATCGACCGGGATATACTGGTGATAATGCACGATATACTCCCTACATATGTTTAACGCGGCGGATCACTTCTTGCTGCTTACCTGGGTTAAATGGACGTGTATCCGGGCTACCCAAATAGCCACAGACGCGACGAGTCACCGACACGCGCGCTGGGTCGTGATTACCACATGCCGGGCAGGTAAAGCCTTTGCTGGTGCAATCAAATTCGCCGGTAAACCCACATTCATAGCATTCATCGATCGGCGTATTGGTGCCATAGTACGGCACGCGATCGTAGCTATAATCCCAGACGTTCTCCAACGCTTCTAAATTATGCTGGATGTTGGGGTACTCGCCATAGCAAATAAAGCCACCATTGGCTAAGCGTGGATAGTCCATTTCGAAATCGATTTTATCGTAAGGTGTGACTTGTTTTTCCACGTCGAGGTGAAAGCTGTTGGTGTAATAGCCCTTATCCGTCACCCCTTCAAGCACACCAAAGGCTTGCGTATCAAGCTGGCAAAAACGACTACAGAGATTCTCACTCGGGGTGCTATACAAACTAAAGCCATAGCCTGTTTCTTCTTTCCAGCGTTCGGTCGCATCATGCAAGTAGGCGACAATCGCTTTCGCTTTCTTTTGCTTGACCACGCTGTCGTAAAGATGCGGCGTGCTGCCATAAAGGGCATTAATCGTTTCGTGTAGGCCAATATACCCTAGCGAAATCGATGCTCGGCCATGTTTGAAAATCTCACTGACCTCATCATCTGGGTTAAGGCGGATCCCACATGCACCTTCCATGTATAAAATGGGCGCCACGCGGGCTTTTACCCCTTTAAAACGCGCAATTCGAGTATCGAGTGCCTGACGAGCAATATTTAACGTTGCATCGAGGCGCGCATAAAAGGCGTCTTCATCCCCTTCTGCTTCAATCGCCAATCTGGGTAAATTGACACTGACCACGCCCAAGTTATTCCGCCCTTCATGGATCAATTCGCCGTTTTCTTCATAGTCACTTAAGAAGCTTCGACAACCCATCGGGGTTTTAAACGAACCGGTGACCGATACAACTTGGTCATAATTGAGAATATCGGGATACATTCGTTTTGAGGCGCATTCAAGCGCAAGTTGCTTGATGTCATAGTTCGGATCGTCAGGCTGTCGGTTTAAGCCCTCGCGAATGCAAAATACCAATTTAGGGAACACAGCGGTTTTGCGATTTTCGCCCAAACCGGCAATACGGTTGGCTAAAATAGCACGTTGTACCGCACGTGCAGACCATGATTCACCGAGCCCTAACCCAAACGTAACAAACGGGGTTTGCCCATTGGCCGTATGTAAGGTGTTTACCTCATACTCCAACGATTGAAACGCATCAAAGCACTCTTTATCGGTTCTTGCTCGCGCATATGCCTCGGGCTCAACAATGGCCCACTCTCGCGCCACAAGTAAATGTTTTTGGTAGCTTGCTTCAACGTAAGGCGCTAACACCTCATCAATACGATTGATGGTGGTGCCACCGTATATATGACTCGCCACTTGCGCGATAATTTGTGCCGTCACCGCTGTGGCGGTCGAAATCGACTTAGGCGGGGCAATTTCTGCGTTCCCCATTTTAAAGCCTTTTTGCAACATGCCGGCTAAGTCAATCAACATGCAATTAAACATGGGGAAGAAAGGCGCATAGTCTAAATCGTGGTAATGAATTTCGCCTGATTCATGGGCGCGGACAACGGCGCTCGGTAGCATGTGCTGTTTGGCGTAATGCTTCGCCACGATGCCCGCGAGTAGATCGCGTTGCGTCGGAATAACTTTGCTGTCTTTGTTGGCGTTTTCATGCAGCAACTCGGTGTTCGTTTGACCGACCAACCCTTGTACCTCATGATTCAATCGCCCTCGGCGCTCTCGTGCAATGTCTCTATCGTGGCGGTATTCAATGTACGCGCGCGCGACCGCTTTATGCGGGCCAGCCATAAGCACATCTTCTACCGCATATTGGATGTGATCGATATCTACTTCGGCATCGCCAGCAAATTGCGTCGCAATGGTATCCGCTAAACGACGAATCGTCTCATCAGTCAATGGGCATGATTCAACGTCACGCAGCGACTGCGCTGATTCTCGCGCACACGTCACCGCCTGAACGATACGATCTGCATCAAATGGGACGCGTGTTCCGTCGCGCTTAATTACCGCTGGCATATGCCCTCCACACCATATATAGGATTATAAAAACATCATAAACACAAGATGTGGCATTAGATAGCAAATGCGGGATCGATTGTGTTGACTCAGATCATCGAACTTTCGAATAACCAAAGTCGGCCGTTCAAACGCCTATCTGTTCTCCAATTTGCTGATCTGTATTGTTGCAATTGTTAGCGAAAATCAAACCTTGTCCGCAATTTGATCGCGAACTCACCTACACGTTGAATATTTGCAGTAGGATCACGGTGAAAAGCAAATGATTAAGGTAAGGGGCAATCGTGCTTCGACGCGTCGGACTGTGGGTGCTGCTAGGGCTATATGTTGCCCCAAGCTATGCACTCACGGTAGCAACATGGAATTTTGAATGGCTAACCTTAAAGGCCGATCAACGGGCTGGTATTCGCCATGAAGAGGATTACCTACAACTCGCGGCCATATTGGCGCAGATCTCTCCAGACGTGTTGGCATTTCAGGAGGTCGATAGCCCTGAGGCGTTAGCCCGTGTGGTACCAAAAGAAAAATATAACTATTATTTTTCCGACCGTTACGCCGCACTCAAATCCTCTTCTCACAGTCAGCAGCTGACTGGCATCGCCGTGCGCAAAGGTTGGCAGGTGGACGATCGGAAAGATTTTCGTGAGATTGCCTTACCCGGACTGTTTGGCCCCCCTTCTTTGCGTTATGGCGCCTATGTGGTGATCACGCCTCCTGGCCATGCACCTATTCACGTGTTATCCGTTCATCTCAAGTCGGGATGTTTTCACCAACGCCAAGGCACAAGCAGCTGTAAAAAACTGAGTCAACAATTCAGAGCGCTCGCGGAATGGCTCGCGGATCGTGATGATAAAAACGTTATCATTGCCGGCGACTTTAATCGCTACATCGGGGAAAATAATGATCCATTTTGGCATACATTTAACGCTCATCGCCTTGAAATCGAGGCCAATCCCCCCAACATCGTCAACGTCACCAAAAACGTGCGAGCACGCTGTAAAGCACGGCGTTACAATTGGCGCACTCAAACTTGGAACCAGGTGATGTACAGCCGCTTAGTGGATCATGTTTTGGTTTCTGAGCCTCTTGCCAATCAATGGCAGTACAGTTTTCAGTATCAGTTCGACTATCACAAAGTAATGACATATCGACTCAGCGATCATTGCCCGATTGTTGCGCGCTTCGACATTGAGTCGGCGTCGAAATAGATTGACCCAATCGCAAAAGGTTGAGAAGGTCGTAATGCCGCTAGGAATGTCATGGTATTGACACAGTGAACCGTTAGCCTTGCTATATGTGATGGGTTAACGATCACTCAAGGAGAAAAAATGAACAGTTTACAGCATCAGGTTATCCCAACAGATGATGACCTGCTAGCCGATTATCTTGATGATACATCGACGCATCATCGCCCCAACATAGCGGGCCACAATGATGTCTTTAGTGATGATATTGAAGACGCCACACGCTAATCTGATTGCCTCAGCGTTAATTTAACGTCACGCTGACAACGCCTTATCCTACCCTTGTTACGTTGTCAGCAAATCCACCGACGTGTCGATATATTATGAAAAAAGCTCTCTCTGTGGTGCTGTTATGCGCCTCTTTTCTATCTTTTCAAGCCCTTGCGGCCCCCGAACTGATAGCCAAATCAACCCTTGATTTTGGTGACTTCGAAAAAACAGCGAATGTCGAGATCGAGGGCAATATTCAAGACGATGTACTTCGTCTTGTTGAGCGTGGTGTCAAAGAAGAAGAAGCTGACTACTTTGTGATTAACCAAGTCAGTGAAGATACCCACAAAGAGGTATTGATCGTGTCGGTGACCCTCTACCGTGAGTTCACTACTGACAATCAAAAACGCTTTGAGAATCGGCTCGGATAAGCATGAAATGATAAGAGAGGTAGGTACGAGTGCGTCCCAGCGTCGACCTACCTAACGCTTTAGGCTTTCCTTTGTTACACTTCTGCACTTTATAACGATAAGAGCAATGTTGTGATTGGAACCTTAAATAAAATGCGCACCGAAGCAGGCGCATCCGTGCAGTATTTTCTCCGTGTCGGTGAGCAAGAACTACACCTTAACCCCCTACTGGGCCGCACGCTCACCCTGACACACACTGGCAATATCTTTTGTGATGCGTGTGGTCGAAAAACCAAAAAAAGCTATTCACAAGGTCACTGTTATCCCTGCATGAAGAAGCTAGCGCGCTGTGACATGTGTATTATGAAGCCTGAAACCTGTCATTATGCACAAGGGACATGCCGGGAGCCTGAATGGGGCGAGCAGTTTTGCATGACCGACCACATCGTGTATCTCGCCAACACGTCTGGGCTAAAAGTCGGGATCACACGCGCGAACCAAATGCCAACCCGCTGGCATGATCAAGGCGCAACGCAGGCTCTGCCAATCTTCCGTGTGAAAACCCGCCATGTATCTGGCCTCGTTGAGGTGGCAATCGCTAAACACGTTGCCGACAAGACTAACTGGCGTGCGATTCTCAAGGGGGACAACGACGTACTTGATTTACAAACAGAAGCGGAACGCCTCACCCAGGCCATTGCATCCGATCTTGCTGATATCCGTTTACAATTTGGTCAAGATGCCATTGTGCCGGCTGAGCAAGGCGCTCTGACATTTAGTTACCCTGTCACTGAGCATCCAACCAAGATAAGCTCCCACAACTTTGATAAAAATCCGCACGTAAGCGGTATATTGAAAGGCATAAAGGGCCAATATTTGATTTTCGATACTGGCGTGATCAATGTGCGTAAATTTACCAGCTATGAAGTCACGGCTTCGCACGAGTAACTGACACTTGGGGTTCCCCTATAACCGTGCAAGGCTACCCACAGACTTGCACGGCGTCTGCTTTTATCGGTGTGCTTTATCAGTCAGCACCGCCATCGTAAGACGGCTCACGCATATATCGCGGCCGCGTTCATCTTGGAGGGTAATACTCCAAACTTGCGTGGTTGCTCCAAGATGAATCGGGCGTGCGACCCCCGTCACTGTGCCTTGTCGCATCGCGCGTAAATGATTGGCGTTAATATCGAGGCCGACGCAGTATTTCCCTTCAGGCACACACATATTAGCGGCGAGTGATCCCAAAGTTTCAGCCAACACCACCGACGCACCGCCGTGCAACATGCCCAGCGGTTGATGCGTATGCGCGGCAACCGGCATGGTGCCTGTTAAGCTGTTGTCATCAAACGCCGTATAAATAATCCCTAAATGCTCAACCAAGGTATTCGCCGATGAGGCATTTAGCCCCGCGAGCGACATGTCTTTTTTCCAAATGCTCACCATGTCTCACCTATTATTCATTCAATAACCGCTAACGGTTGCCCTGATGATCAACGTCGACTAGCGCAACACGAAGAAAGCAGCACCGTAGACGCCGGGGCGATAAGACAGTACATTACCTGTACTAACTGAGCGCCGTTCACGGCATGCTTCGGTCACGCCCATGTTAGGTAAAACGATACAGGAAACAATCATGCGACGCACGGCCCACACAGTCATTCTGTCTATCTGCTTCATTCTCACACTTACAGCCTGCTCAAATTCACCCACAGGCCGGAATCAGCTTTTGCTCTTTTCTGGCAATCAAATGGCTGACCTCGGCCAGCGTTCATTTGAGGAAATGAAGCAATCCCAGCCAATCAGTCAGGACAAAGCCGTGAATACGTACGTACAGTGCGTGACCCAAGCGATTTTAAAAGTGGTTCCGCCTCAATCAAATTTTTCCGAATGGGAAGTGGTGGTGTTCGACAGTGAGCAAGTGAATGCGTTTGCTTTACCAGGCGGAAAAGTAGGCGTCTATACCGGCCTACTCAATGTCGCAGAGACGCCCGATCAATTAGCAGCGGTTATTGGTCATGAAATTGGTCATGTGTTAGCCGATCATAGTAATGAACGTCTTTCTCGCTCTCAACTTGCCGCACTGGGCCTAACGGTTACCGGTATGTCTCTATCAGATAGCCCTCATGCCGCCATGGCAATGGCAGGCTTAGGACTTGGTGTGCAAGTCGGTATTTTGCTGCCCTATAACCGCGCGCAAGAATCAGAATCGGATAAAATTGGCCTACAGCTGATGCATCAAGCCGGTTTCAATCCGAGTGCCAGTGTCGACCTATGGCGCAATATGGCCAAAGCGTCTGATGGCGCGCCACCCGAACTGCTCTCGACGCATCCGTCTCCCAACACTCGCATAAAAGCACTCGAGTCAGGTGTGTCTCGCTTGCCTAACGTCCCTCACCGTATGACAGCCCAGTGCCAACGCCCGCGTACAAACTAATCATATGCAAACATTGTATTAACAAAGTGAATTCACTCACAAAGGCACTATCTATCGTGACTGATAATCGATGAAGCACAGTAACCCCTACCCTTGTCACACAAATCATTAACCTTTGTGTTACGCTTAGCCTAGGTTTTAGTGGGTAGTGATTCTGTGTGATTAAGCAGTCTTTCATCTTTTTGATTTGCATGCTATGGGCGCCGTTTACGTTAGCAACGTCACAACCCCATGCAGATTTATTTGATCAGATGTTTGAAAAACATGCACTGGTCATGATGCTAATCGATCCTGATAAAGGCGATATTCTTGCTGCTAACACAGCTGCCAGCGAATTTTATGGGTATTCGCGTGATACGCTGGCGCAAATGAACATCAAAGAGATTAACGATTTATCCCCTCAATCGGTTGCAGAAGAACGAAAGCTGGCAGCATTAGAAAAACGTCGTTATTTTGTGTTCCGTCACCAGTTAGCCGATGGCTCAACCCGTACCGTTAAAGTCTCATCGGTTCCGGTTTCTTATCGCGGCAGTCCAGTGCTTTTTTCTATCGTCACCGACATCAGTGAATTTCGCGCCACACAAGAATCCTTGTGGCATTACCAAAATCGTCTAGAGCACATGGTTGATGAACAAACTCAACAGCTTGAAAAACGCACAGACCACCAACTGATTGCGACTTCACTGGTTATTATCTTTCTCGGTGTGATGTTGACCACGATGTGGCTGGTATTACGCAAAAAACGCCGCACCGAATATGAGTTACAACTTGAACGTGGTCGTCTCGATGAAATTATCCGTGGTACACATGTAGGCACGTGGGAGTGGCACGTCCCGAGTGGTCAGCTGGTAGTGAATGATCGCTGGGCCGAAATCATCGGATACAGCCAAAAAGCGCTTTCTCCGATCACGATAGAAACATGGAAGTCACTCTGTCACAGCGAAGACTATGTCCATGCTCAAGAGAAAATACATTCAGCCTTTGGTGACTTAACGCCAAACTATGAATGTGAGTTCAGAATGCTGCATAAAGAGGGTTTCTGGGTCTGGATATTATCGAAAGGCAAGGTGATGGAGTGGGATCGGAGCCATAATCCAGTCCGGATGGTTGGTACACACCAAGATATTAACGAAACCAAGCGTTTGTACCTGCAGTTTGAACACATGGCCCATACAGATACCTTAACAGGTGCCCTCAATCGAATGGCATTCAAACAACGCGCCGACCAAGCACTGGTCCAAGCTCGGCAGCAAGGTGCGCACTTTTCTTTACTTTTTATTGATTTAGACGGCTTTAAAGCAATTAACGATACCTACGGCCATGACGCAGGTGACAGCGTACTCGTGGAAACCACAAAACGCATGAGTAGTAGTATTCGCAATTCTGATACGCTTGCTCGCCTTGGTGGCGATGAATTTGCCGTATTGCTCGAATACACCAGCCATCCAGATGACGCGGGGCGCGTGGCTGAAAAAATAATTGCCGGTTTAAGCCAGCCCTTTCATGTCAATAACAATCAAGAAGTCACACTCTCAGCGAGCATAGGTATTGCCTGTTACCCTGAACATGGTGAATCGTTTGAGTCGTTATTAAGTTGCTCGGACGCCGCCATGTATTATGCGAAAAGGACATTAAACGGCGGCATTTTTGCGTACTGCGATCCCAAACGAGACACGATTTGCCCTTAAAAGCTCGCTCCACCTCAAAAACACAAATAAGGCTTATCTAAAAAATCGAGTCGCAACCAGTAATTTCGCTATGATGACGCGCAGTACTTACTCTATGATGACGCTATAGCTTTAGGGCTTTGACTTGCTAATGCCTCATTGGTCACATCTTGAATCGAAATAAACATATGATTCACTTCACCACGCGTATTGGCCATCGGATGCATGGTGATATTTTGGTACATAAACGGTAACTGTCCGGTAATCGGGCGCACATGACGGCAGCGAAACAAATAAGGTCGCTGTTGCCAAACAATGAAACTGCGACACCGTAATTCGAAAACCGGCTGAGACTTGGCGCGAAACCAGGACGCATTGATCTCGGGAAACACGTCGAACAGCGAACGACCTTGTACATCTTTCGCATGTTTACCGCTATGGTGGATCATAAATCCGTTCCACATTTGGATGTGAAAATCGCGATCGAGTACGATTAATCCCATATCGATATGCTGCACCATATCTAGCATCCAATGGAATTGATCAAAATCTTGTGTGCTCATTCCATTACTCCTCATCCATCAGGTACGCTAACTTGGCATCCAGTAGCGGCAGTGATTCATCCAACAACAGCAATAGAAGATCGCATTTTATTTGAGTACCATCAATCTGATAACTGACCTCGATGGTCACTGTTCGCTTCCATGATCCCTTCATCGCCGAGATTAATTGGTCAACGTCAGCATGTTGTCCAAGTAAGGCCGGATAGCTTTGCGAAAACTCTAACGCCGCCTGATCGCCCAGTCCGCGGAGAAAAGCGCTGATTAAAATGTTGCTCACATCCACAAGGAGCTCTAATTCATTATCCACCGATCCGTCGTCTGGGTAGTCGAGCAGTTGGATCATTTCCGTAATACTCGAGTCACTGATCAACATCAGCGCTTCACCAGCGATCCCTTCACCACTAAAGCCTTGGCACACTCCATTCATGGTGTTGGACTGGGCCAGATGGCGAATCGTCATGGTTAATTCAGTCACCTCAAACACATTTACTTGCGGCAAAGGCATATGGACAAACACACCGCAGTGCCGGGCGAGTTTATCCGCCGCCTGGCCCATGGCAATGTTCACGACTTCCATATAAATATCACGACGGCTCAGTTTTTCGTGCGACGTTTGCGCACGCTGAGTATCTAAAGTGGATGTATTAGGCAAATAGGCTTTGATTAACGCATCGACCCGCTCGCGACTAATCGGCTTTTTAACAAAGTCTTTCGCGCCTCGCTCCAACACTTGCTGCTGTGCTAATGGCTGGATATCACCCGACACCACCACAACCGGAGTGGTCATGCCCGCTTTTTGCATAGCCTCTAACGTTTGATAACCGTCTAATTCTGGCATGGTCAAGTCTAGAAACATGATGTCAATCGGCTGACTGTTGAGCACGTCGAGTGCCACTTTACCGTTTTCAGCAAAGTGCACGTCAGCATCGAGGTCTTGAGGCAAGGTTCGAGATAGCTGTTTGCGCGCCAGGGCAGAATCATCGGTGATCAATATTTGTTTGGTCAAAAGCCTCTCCTTTTCGACTTCTTAGCTGAGAGTATGGCAGCGTGATCACTGTAAGCATAAACCAAGTTCGCCAGGTATGAGGTCGAACCCGTAAAAATCACTGAGATTATTTGAGATCGCTAAGGATTCTCGTTTGATTGCGTGACATCGTATTCGCACAGATAGCTCAACCGGTCGGGGCGAGTCATCAGCGTCGGGGCATGCACGTAGAAATGACGTAAACAGGTTAAACACAGCTGGACGCATTGATAGACTTTTTCACGGATGGTCTCAGGATCGTCATCAAACTCCCCAGTTAACAAGGCACGCCAATCCTCGGCAAGCTGATCAATCATAGCAAGGTCCGTCTCTTGCTCGATAATATGCGTCAGCGCCGCTTTTATCGGGACAATGTCTTCACTGGCAGCAAATATATTGCGTAACGCAATAATCACATCCATTAAGGCATCTTGTGTGACCGGTTTTTTTGCTGCCGCATAGAGGCGAGACATGGCCAATCGAATCCCGCTGGAATCGGTATCATCCACCAGCATGCTACAACGCTCAATATCCACTAAGTCTTCATCACCAATTGCCACAGGATCGCTGGTTTCCGCTACGGTGCTAAAATCTTGTCGTCGGTTGTCCAATGAAAAGGGATCAATACGCCACACCCACTCTGGCGCGACAAATGCCTTATGTTGGCCAAGATAACAAAGCGCCATGCATAAAATGATATTCAGCTCGGTAGTTTGCTGCTCGCCCTCGGCATCCAGAACCTCCTCGGGCCAATCATCGTCTTCAAGAAAGTCGCCAAAGTTGATCGCAAATGCGTAGCCAGACTCTAACATAAAGCCATTATTCCGGCGCTTCGCCATCAGCCCCGCCGCTTGTAAGACATATTCAGCAATACCCGGGGTGTAGCGCCGTACACTGCCCCATTTGGTATCGAGTTCGGCCAAATTCGTGAGCGCCGCATTACGAAATCCTACAAACATGGGAATATGCGCGACCTCACCATCGGCAAGGCTGCGTGCCATGTCTAACATCTCTTGGACGGTAGTCACGAAACGGTCAGCACTGACCACGCCACGTATCCGCATTAAGTCATAACTATTGACCAAAATGGAGACAGGGAGACTGGCTAAACTCACCATGCCGCGATGTCCGGTGGCATCTTTATAGTCACCACACGTTTGTTGTGGCTCTTTGCCAGTGGTGGTGAATAATCTTGATAAGGCAGGATCGGCCGCCATCCGCTTTTGCACCAACTTACTAATAGGGAATTGCTCAATAGCTGCGGTCAGGTAACCTGCTCCCCGATAAAAAAGGTGCGGGCGTTGTCCCGCCTTAATCAGAAACAAGGGATACAACTCACCGGCCAGTTGGCAAAATGCACTGGTCAAGGGGTCGGCGGTGGTGATCCGCGTGGCGAGCTCTCCCCCTTGTTGTGCCCGCCACACATTAAAGACATGACGACCATTTTGCATCACATGGGGGAGGCGATAAAAAAAAGATTGTTCACTCTCTCCCTGGTCAACCGCGGATACCCGTAGCTGACGGCACAGCTCGATATACTGGTTCAGCGTGTCTCGCTGGATCCGGCTTAGTCCGAGTTTCTGCATTAAAATTAAGCGGCCTTCGGCCTCTGTGACATTCAAGATGTAACTCACCACACGGTGGCCCATCGCCTTCACAAAGTGCGGTATGGCCGGATAGGACATCATACTTCCTAACCTTTCGTGAATAAGGAACACGTATACATATCGGCACACATCCTCAAAACTATAAAAATCAAAAAAGCGTCAAACCAACAACGCCAACGAGCGAATAGGCCATGGCATCCTCCCTACGCTTTCCCCTGTTTACCTAAGTATAGCCATTTCAAGCATTAATCTTTCGATGACAAACCCAGAAACAATTTTGCGCACAAAGGGGATGACGAGGCCTTGACCAATTGATGACCCCCATCTATTCTAGCGTACAAGTGTACGCTTAAATAAAGATAAGAGTTATGGAAACCAAAACAACAACCTCACCGCCGCAAAAACCACGTTTGATTTGGCTAAATATCAGCGTATTTACGCTCACGTTTTTCATCGCGGTCATTGGCACCCCGCTTTGGGCTTGGCACCATGGTTTCGATTGGATGCAGATCACCGCACTGATTGTCGCCTTTAGTTTTTGTGGGCTGTCGATAACGGCAGGCTATCACCGCTTATGGGCCCATAAAACTTATCAAGCCCATCCGGTCTTGCGGTTTATTTTTGCCATTGGGGGCGCGTTTGCACTCCAAAACAGTGCCCTTCATTGGTCATCCGATCACCGTATTCACCATCGTCACGTAGATGACAACGATGTCGACCCTTACTCGGCGAAACGCGGCTTTTGGTTCTCGCACCTAGGCTGGATGTTACGTGAATATCATCCCGACCGTTATGGTGATTACAGCAATTGTCGTGACTTGCAAAAAGACAAGATCGTGATGTGGCAGCACAAGCACTACTTGGCCCTGACACTGGCAACCAACTTTGGTTTTCCTATCGCGTTTGGCGTGATTCACGGCGATGTGTGGGGAGCCATTTTACTGGTCGGCTTCACACGATTAGTGCTCAGCCACCATACAACGTTTTTCATTAACTCCTTGGCCCACGTATGGGGAAGTCAACCGTACACCGAGAAGAATACAGCCCGCGATAATGGTGTTTTAGCCTTTATGACCTTTGGTGAGGGGTACCATAATTTCCATCACATCTTTGAGAATGATTACCGCAACGGCATTCGCTGGTGGCAATTTGATCCAACGAAGTGGTTAATTAAAACGGCCTCTTGGCTTGGGTTGGCTGAAAAGCTGCGTGTTACGCCGGAAGAAAAGATAGAAAAAGCACGGGCGACAATGCAGCTTCAGCGTGCAACGCAAAAGCTAAGCAATAAGCCCAATGCCGCGCATCGCTTGCAAATTCTACAACAAGAATACGATACCTTGGTGGCGAAGATGGCTGATTACTACACGCTCAAAAAACAATTACTGGCACTTGAACGCGATAAATTCCGCGAAAAAGTAGAAAAGGCCGAGTTAAGTCAGCAATATCAAGATTTGAAACTGCGTTTTCATCAACAAAAACGCAGCTGGCAAGTACTCACAGCGAAATACGCCAGCTAACCCAACGTCAACGTCGATAAAAACCGGTCAGTGATACTGACCGGTTTTATTGTCATTTTCTATAACGGCGTGATTTATTCGGCCGGCGGCTCGAGAAACGAAAGCAAGATGGTTTCTAACTCATCCCACGGTAAGGGTTGGATATCAATCACCTCAATCCGTGACTCTGCCGTTTCAATCGACATGGGTGTGACGGTGACAACCTGATTGGCAACGTTAAACGCAAAAAATCCCTCTTCGGTGTTTACCACCGCCTTGATTCGCTGAGCATTGAGATTGCTAAATAACCCATACAAGGCATCAAAGGGAAAACAACAGTGCGCGGCAAATAACCAACCACAACTGACATAGCCCTGCCCCTGATTTTCTTTGCGGGTAAAAATGTCATCTGGACCCAACGCAAGCGTGGTCATCGGCTCAGCATTGCTGTGATGATGGTGATAATGCGCTTTGCGATCTTGCCGAGGTAGCGAAAGCCATGCCGTCTCGAGCGCGCCGTGTTCAACGCCAGTCACCAAGCTTTTCTTGCCATCAAACGCCGCGACATAATCATAAAACGTTGCGATTTGCCCTTCAGTACACTGATCGAGCTTGTTGGCGACCACCACATCCGCTAACGCGATTTGATCGTGAAAATTCTGATTTTCACGATAACGCACATCGTCAATGCAACGCGGGTCCACCAAGGTCATCGTCGCGCGTAGCGACAAATGGGTATCGAAAGGCGGCTGGGTAAGCTTACCGATAATATCCTTAGGATGACCCAGCCCTGTCGGCTCAATTAAAATTCGATCCGGCTTTTGCGCTAATAGCGTATTCAAGCCTACCGTCATAGGCAACCCA
Source organism: Salinivibrio costicola subsp. alcaliphilus (assembly GCF_001996185.1). Taxonomy (NCBI): domain Bacteria; kingdom Pseudomonadati; phylum Pseudomonadota; class Gammaproteobacteria; order Vibrionales; family Vibrionaceae; genus Salinivibrio; species Salinivibrio costicola. The sequence goes on along the minus strand of NZ_MUFR01000046.1, from coordinate 481 downwards.
GCGACACAGCACATGCATCCCCCCGGCACTTCCTTCACCAGCGCACCTTGCTCAGAGAGGATCGCACCATCGACACCCACTTCACCAAACTCATTGACCAATACCGCCCAGCGCTCTTGCTCAGGTTTATTCGCCAGCAAATGACGAATGGCAGTCGTTTTGCCCACTCCAAGAAAGCCAGTGATGATGTTGGCTGCTACGTGACTCATTGCTTTATCCTGCTCGTTATCTGCATTGACGTAGTGTAACGGATCGCGAAAAAGTCGTCGCCTATTGGTAATCATGCACTGAAAAGCCCCATTTCCCATCCAATCAATTACACAGAAAGTGATGAAATATCATGCACTCACTGAACGTGGTGATCATTGCTGATAAAAGCTTGATGAACAACTCCCACTAAACGCTGCGCGTTTTGAAGGAGTTTCAAAAAGAAAGCCTAAGCTGCCTCTTTAGGCTGGTTCCCAGCCTGAATACCTAACGC
>NZ_MUFR01000045.1:0-20383 GCF_001996185.1 Salinivibrio costicola subsp. alcaliphilus | reverse complement strand
TGTGGCGGAGAGATAGGGATTTGAACCCTAGAAGGGCTATTAACCCTTGCCGGTTTTCAAGACCGGTGCTTTCAACCACTCAGCCATCTCTCCGGAACGGGGCGTATAGTAGAGGCTACTCAGTGCGATGTAAAGTGTGTTTTTACTTTCTCGCGCTTAAGTGCTGAAATTATCAGCAAACACCTATTTGAATAGGTTTCCCCTCTGCCACCCCGTTGCTTATTTAACCAAAACGACCATTGATATAGTCAGACGTCAGCTTATGCTCAGGATCATTAAACACTTTTTGTGTTGTGTTAACTTCGACCAAGCTACCAAGATGGAAATAAGCGGTGCGATCAGACACACGAGCTGCTTGCTGCATGGAATGCGTCACAATCACAATGCTGAAGTTCTTCTTCAAATCCGAGATCAGCTCTTCAATCACCCCAGTGGCAATCGGATCGAGGGCTGAACACGGCTCATCCATCAAAATAACTTCCGGTGCGACCGCAATAGTACGTGCAATACAAAGTCGCTGTTGCTGACCACCAGACAAGCCGGTTGCCGGCTGATCCAGACGATCTTTGACCTCATTCCACAAACCGGCGCGTGTCAGCGATTGCTCCACCAGCTCATCCAAGTCAGTTTTACTGTCGACTAAGCCGTGAATACGCGGGCCATAAGCAACGTTGTCATACACGGATTTAGGAAACGGGTTAGGACGTTGGAACACCATGCCGACTTGTGAGCGCAATTCGACAATTTCACTCTCGCGGTGGTAAATGTCAGTGTCTCCCAAAATGATGTCCCCCGTCACCTCACAGCCCGGGATCGTATCATTCATACGATTTAAGCAACGCAAGAACGTCGATTTACCACAGCCTGATGGCCCAATCATCGCAAGCACTTCTTTCTCGCCGATATCAAGGCTCACATTTTTAATCGCCGGCTTAGATCCGTTGTCATAATTAACGAACACATTTCGTGCTGTCATGCGTGGCATATCAACAAACGGAATACCACAGGTTTCACTCGGTGCTTGTGTGCTTTGTGGTGCGGCTTCCACTACATCTTCAGTCATGGTTAGGTTGTTCATTGTTGTCGTCGTCATGATTCTCTCTCCCGACTTACCAGCGTCGCTCGAGACGCTTACGCATAATCACCGCACAGGCATTCATAAAGGCTAAGAATGCCAGCAGTACCATGATTGCGCCTGAGGTGTTTTCGACAAAGCCCTTTTCAGGATTCTCTGCCCATAAATAGATTTGCACGGGTAACGCTGTGGCCGCATCAAGCGGACCGGATGGCACATCAACGATAAACGCGATCATCCCGATCATCAGTAGCGGTGCCGTTTCTCCGAGTGCTTGTGCCATCCCGATAATGGTACCGGTTAACATGCCTGGCATCGCCAATGGCAAGACGTGGTGAAGTACCATTTGCATCTTAGATGCACCCACACCCAAAGCCGCATCACGTACCGAGGGCGGAACCGCTTTAATCGCCGAACGACTCGATATAATAATCGTCGGTAATGTCATGAGCGTGAGCACTAAGCCACCAACGACTGGCGCCGAGCGTGGCAGATCAGCAAAGTTCAAGAAAACAGCCAGACCCAGCAAGCCAAACACAATCGAGGGCACGGCTGCTAAGTTGTTAATGTTAATTTCAATAATTTCGGTAATGCGATTACGTGGCGCAAACTCTTCCAAGTAAATCGCGGCTGCTACACCAATCGGGAAACTCAACGCCAGTGTTACCAACAAGGTGTAGAAAGACCCAACAGTCGCGCCCCAAATGCCCGCTAACTCAGCATCACGGCTATCACCATTGGTGAAGAAGCGCGTGTTAAACACGGTGCGCACGCGATTATCATCTTCCAGTTGGTTAAACCAGTTTATGTGCTTGTCTTTAAACTGACGATTTGACTCTGGGAGTTTGCCGTCGATGTTGCCTTTGTTGAATTGGTTGACGTTATCACCCGCCAATGCCCAAATCTCAATCTTTTGTCCGACCAGATCGGGGTTTGCGGCAACACGGTCACGCAAATCATATTCCGCGCCCGTAGAGATAAAGCGAAATAGATCACGTTTATCGCCCCGCGAGGTCACCTCTGGCATCGCATTAAATATAGCCTTCGCCAATACTGAACGATAACTGAGGTATTCCAATGTTTCATCGTTCAGTGGTTTTCCCTCAATGCCCAAGCTTTGCTCACTGAGATCAACCGTTAAACGGATTTCGGTGGTGTAAAACGCCGTATACCCTTGGGAGACAATCGACCCAATCAGCAATACCAAAAAGCTGAAAGCGAGAAAAATCGATGTCATACCATACCAGCGGAAACGCTTTTCTTTTCCGCGACGTTTCGCAAGGCCTGCTTTTACCCTAGCACGCTTCTCTTGCGCAATTTTTTCGATTTTATCAGTCATATTGTTCTCGATATTTTTTCACGATGCGTAGCGCCACGAAGTTGAGCGCTAGCGTCACAACAAACAGCGTGAGACCCAAAGCAAATGCAGCCAGCGTTTTAGGGCTATCGAACTCTTGGTCACCGACCAACAATGTCACGATTTGAACCGTGACCGTAGTCACCGATTCCAAGGGGTTCGCCGTTAAGTTAGACGATAATCCCGCCGCCATCACCACGATCATGGTTTCACCAATTGCGCGTGATACCGCCAGCAATAAACCACCGACAATGCCTGGTAACGCGGCAGGAATCACAACCTGACGCACGGTTTCAGAGGGGGTAGCGCCTAGCCCTAATGAACCATCACGCAGTGACTGAGGCACGGCGGATATCACATCATCGGACAGCGAGGAGACAAACGGAATGATCATAATGCCCATCACCGCACCAGCTGCGAGTGCACTTTCTGACGATGCACTGGTAAAGCCGATCGCATGAGCAACATCACGAATAAATGGCGCCGCAACTAACGCTGCGAAAAAGCCGTAAACCACTGTCGGGATCCCCGCAAGGATCTCTAAAATAGGCTTAACAATGCCACGAACACGGGGCGACGCGTATTCAGCCAAATAAATGGCACTCATTAACCCAACCGGTGCCGCGATACACATGGCGATGAATGAAATCATCAAAGTGCCGGTAAATAGCGGGATCGCACCAAAAGAACCACTTGAGGCTTGTTGATCTGCACGCAGTGCAATCTGTGGCGACCATTCGGTGCCAAAGATGAACTCGGTCACGGGGATCATTTGGAAAAATCGCATCGCTTCAAACAACACCGAGAGCACAATGCCGAATGTGGTTAAGATTGCGAGGGTTGAGCAGAACAATAAAAAGCCCTGCATCACGTTTTCGACCCGATTGCGGGCACGTAAACGCAGTCGTAGCGAGCGCCAGCCAAAGGCTAATCCCGCCAACGCAAGTGCAGTCATTGCGGTGAATCGTAATGTGGTCCCTAAATGGTTCAGGGTTTGATAATGGTCCGCCGCAGCCAACAAGACAGCATCGTCAGTTTGGGTGATGCCACGAGCAATATTACCGATTTGACTGTATAACAAATCCGCATTGCCGAACTGCGTGACGTACGTATCGGAAATTTGTGCCATCACCAAACTGTGGATCAAGTTCGGTTCTACCGCTTGCCACAACAATAAAAGAACCAGTGCCGGAATCGCCGCCAAAATGGCGACATATGAGCCGTAATAGTTAGGTCGAGAATGCAGTTTGCTCAAGCCACCAGCCATGTTGGCAAGCTTAATAGAACGCGTTCGAGCAATAAAAAAGCCGGAAATTGCAATAATAGCAATCACGGTCATCAGCATGGGTGTTGTCATTGTTCCTCCTGAACACGAATAAAGGGGGTACGTGACACGTACCACCCTTTCGTATTCACAATGCGCTTACAAGTTTGGTTTTAAATCGACGGCAGCACTGCGTACTTGTTGCCACTCGTTTTCACCCAGTGGAATAAGGCCACGGTCAGCGAGATATCCCATGCTGCCCATTGCTTCTTCTGAGGTGAACGCTTTCACATAATCGGTCAGGCCAGGAATCACGTTCTCATGCGCTTTTTTAACGTAGAAATACAGTGAACGTGATACGGGATACTCGCCGGTACCAATGGCATCAAATGTTGGCAGAACACCCGAGATTTTAGAGCCTTGTACTTTGTCTGCGTTTTGCTCAAGGAAGCTGTAACCGAAGATGCCAAGCGCATCTGGGTTTGCTTCAAGCTTTTGCACAATCAAGTTATCGTTTTCACCGGCTTCGATGAAAGCACCGTCTTCGCGCATGCCGTGACAAATCGCTTTGAATTTGTCTTCGTTACTGTCTTCAAGTGCTGCGACTTCGGGATACTCGGAGCAGCCCGCTTCCATGGCTAGCTCAACAAACGCATCACGTGTCCCTGATGTTGGTGGTGGACCTAGCACCTCGATTTTGGTGTTAGGCAGTGATGGATTCACGTCTTTCCACGTGTCATTGGGGTTGTCGATAAAGTTGCCGTTAGCGTCTGGGACGGTTTTAGCGAGTGCGGTGTAGATATCTTTTAGCGTGAGATCATACTGTTGCGATACTTTCGAGTTTGCGATAGCAATACCGTCATAACCGACTTTGATTTCGACAATCTCGTCGACGCCATTTGACTTACAGCGTTCAATTTCCGAGCTTTTGATTTTACGTGATGCGTTAGTCACATCTGGGGTGTTTTCACCGACGCCCGCACAGAACAACTTAAGTCCACCGCCTGAGCCAGTCGATTCGATTTTTGGTACTGAATATTGCGACGTGCGACCGAAGCGCTCAGCAACGACAGTAGCAAAAGGGTAAACAGTAGAAGAGCCAACGATGCTAATGTAGTCACGGCTTGCAGCCGTTGCGCTACCTGAGGCCAGCACGGCCATTGATACTGTCGTCGCTGCAAAGAGAGCTTTAAGTTTCACATCAACCTCCAAGTCGATTATTTAAGTTAGTGCTGTGTAAATCAATTTATCTACACATAACGAAGAACTCGGTTAACGGGGAGACACATTAAGCGCACAAAGTGACAGTTCCTTTATGCAATGATGAAGGTTTGATGACAGCCAGAGGCATTGGTAGCACACTCAAAAGTTGCTCAAGGTGCGCTAGCGCTGCGCGCGGAAGTGGCTAGGATAGATGAAACATCGATAGCATAGCAGCGAGATAACATCACAATTGAGATGTTAGCTGCGAACAATTTGGATAAAGAAGGCAATGACAGATGCTTACCACAATGAGGACACACGGTTGAACACTGATGCCAAGCCATTGGTACTCTTTTTGTGTGATGGAAAATACGGCGCGTCGTTAATGGCAGCCGCAATGATGAAAAGCAAAGCGAACAGTTTTTTTGATGTGCACTGTTATCACACAACGCAAACCATGAGCACCGATAAGGCCGCACAAGCGCTGATCCAGTTTCAAATATCGACTTACGATCTGGCGCCGGCGCCATTGGATGCGCTGACACTCGACTATGTCGATTATTTAGTTGCACTGAATCCCGCATCAGTACAATCGGGCCTGCCATTGCCAAGCTACGGAAAATTTATTCCCTGGGATGTGACCGAAAACAGCGACGCCGGACTTGCTGCCGTTTTGCGTGCTATTAACCAAAATGTGAATTACTTTCTCTCTCTGTATTTATTTCGATAAAAAATGCGCCACTTAGGCGCATTTTTTGTTGTTAACACGGCTCTCACAATGAGCCTTGGCTTTTCGGTTTATAGTCTAAACGCTTGAGCCTGCTCACTCATACTCGCGTTTTCTTTTTCTAACCGCTCGTACGCTTGGCGCGTTTGCTCTGCCGTTTCAGCCAAAGATTCCGCCGCACGGTGAATTGCTGCGACGTTTTGGTTTAAATCAGCAGCGGCAGTGGTTTGTTCTTCGGTCGCCGTCGCAATCGCCCCTGTCATTTCTGACACCTGCTGCGTTGACGCATTGATGGTCTCAATCGCCTCTGCCGCGCGTTTGGCATCATCCAATCCTTTTTGGGTTAATGTTTGGCTGTCACTCATCACCTGATACGCCTGACGCGCTTTGGTTTGCAGCCCTTCGATGATTTGATTAATCTCATCGGTTGATGACTGCGTCTTGGTTGCCAAACCGCGCACTTCATCAGCGACCACAGCAAAACCGCGACCTGCCTCACCGGCGCGCGCCGCTTCAATCGCCGCATTAAGGGCAAGTAAATTCGTTTGCTCGGCAATGGTACTGATCACCTCTGAGACCTTGCCGATATTTTCACTGTCTGCGGTTAACGCCTCAATCACTTGCGACGCTTCGTTAACTTGATCTTTCGCGGCTACGCTTTGCTGGTAAGACTGTTCAAAGGTTTCTCGACCTTGCTGGGCATACTCGCGCGATTTATCAGTGTGCTCGGCCGCCGCGACCGTATTACTCGCCACTTCCCCAAATGTTGACTCCATTTGTGTCATAGCACTGGCGAGCTGTGATAGCTCACTACGCTGTTGCTCAACACTGTTGACCGTATCCGTCACCTGAGTCGAAAGCTCGTTACTGACCGTTTGTAGCCGCTGTGTGCCTTTTATCAGCAAACCAATTAAGTGGGTGATACTACTTTGCATCTGATCGAATGTATTGGCGGCCAGTCCTAATTCATCACGGTTAAACTGAGCAAGATCGAGCCGTTGCGTCAGATCGCCACTTTCTACCCGCTGCATTTGCGTAACCAGTAAGGACAATGGTCCGCGGATACGGTTTTGGAGTAAAAGTGCAACGATAACCATCAACACGATCAGCGCGACAATTACCGCTATCCCTATGATAATCAGCTGTTTGATTTTCTTAGACTCTTGTGCTTTGATGGTATTGGCCTGTGCTTCTAGATCAGCTTGTAACGACGCTAGGTTATCCACTATTTGATCAAAAGGCGCTAACATTGGCCCAAGCATTTTGCGTCGAGCGTCGTCTATTCGCCCATTATCGATTAGACGAATATAATCATTTTGCATCTTGCGATAGCCATTCAAACGTGTCTCAATGGTGGTGACTTCATCGCTGTTGCTATCTCGAACCGTCAGCGTTTTCATATCCGTCAGCGCGCCACGTACCGATTCGTCATTGCGCTTAATTTTCACCAGGATGTCGCGATGCGCTTGTTTATCATCGGTTAGGCCATAATCGAGCGCAAAACGGCGGTAGGTTACCGTGTAATAGCGTAAATCTGACACCGTGCTGAGCAAACGCACATTGCGCTCGACAACGTCATTGAACTGGGTTTTAACTGAGCTAATTTCACTGAACAAATAGGCGCCACTCAGGGCGACTGCAATCCCGAGCGCAATAAACACCGTCCGCAAATACTGAATGATTGTCATAGATTCCCCATTACCCTTAAATACCATCACTAAATTAATTGTTTTTCTGCGCCAAGGGTAACGGATACGGCCAATAGTTGTAATAGGTTCAGCCAACTATGTAAAAACAAACCAGCTGAAAACGAACCAGCTTAAACGTATTAATTTGCAAGGAGCAGCAACGCATGAAGGGCCATAACACTCAGAGTGAGCCGATCGCGCATCGTTTGGTACCCCGCTGGCTGATCGTTTTTTTGTTGGCGATATCGAATCCACCGTTCGGTAAGCCACACTAAAAAGTAACCTGCCGTAAGCACGCTTACGGTCAGTGATAGAGGTGTCGCCCCTTTGACCAATGCACCCCATGCAAGCAAGGCGAACACATTACTGAGTACCAACGCATACCGACTCAATGCAGGAGGTGTGTTATCCAGGCCGTTCCCCCACAACACGCCGGATAAAAAGCTTAAAATCACGGCACTGTAGGTAATAAACAATTGTTCGCCAGCTAAGCCAAAAACTGTCAGCCCAGTCCAACCGACCCCGAGGGCCCCCGCGAACGGTAAAAGGCCAAGATAACCTAAATTCAGCATGGTGCGATCCGCTGACGATGCACGAACATCAGGTTGTGGCATTGTTTTGCTCCTACTCATAAACCAGTCCAGCTCGTTTATACGGTATCACTGCCATGATGGCTGATAGCTCGTGCCGGTTTGCTGCTTTTCTCATCACTTTGCACTTCACTACCGTGATAAAGGCCTCTTTTTTTTGCAAAGAAAACGCACCTTGCGTAAATTGTTGCGCGTTTTGTTGTTTAAAAAGGAGTTACTCATGTCAACACGAAGTACGTCGGATGCGAGCAATGCCAGTACATTGCAGCATCCGTTTGCCGATTGCGTCACCCAAACGGGGCCGTTTAAGGGCGTTCATAAAAATATGATGATCGCCGCTACCCTTCTGGTTTTCGTCTTCGTTTTTTTTACCGGATTTAACACTCACCTAGCGGCCAGTGTTTTTGCTGCTGCTCGCGGATGGGTAGAGTCTACGTTCGGTTGGTATTACATGCTGGTGCTTGTTCTCTTATTGGCCGCCAGCTTCATTATTGCAGTCACCCGTTTTGGTAATGTTCGTTTGGGTGACGACGACGATCGCCCCGAATTTAGTACTTTTTCGTGGCTATCGATGTTATTTTCCGCCGGTGTCGGTGTTGGCATATTGTTTTTTGGGGTAGCCGAACCCACGCTCTACTTTGATACAAGTGGTGCGTTCGGCTACCCCAACAACCCATATGCTGATATGGCAGGCGCAACCACCATGGGATTTGATCGCGCGGCCGCTGCCCTGCGTGTTACCTACTTTCACTGGGGCTTTCATGGCTGGGCCGTGTACGTCATTGTTGGCCTCGCGCTGGCGTATTTCTCGTTCCGTAAAAAACTGCCGCTCGCGCTGCGATCCACCATTTATCCGCTGATTGGCGATCGGATCTACGGCCCCATTGGCCATATCACCGATATTTTAGGTGTCCTGGGCTGCGTATTCGGTGTCGCTACCTCGCTCGGGTTAGGTGTCAGTCAGATCGCGGTGGGGCTCGATCGCTTATTTGGCATCGACCCGGGTGTGATGACTCAGGTTATCCTGATCGTTTTGATTTCCGTGGCCTCAATCATGTCGTCTCTGTCTGGCGTCGGCAAAGGGATCCGCATTATTTCCGAGTGGAACATTATCGTCTCGGCATTGGTAATCGCTTACTTCTTATTTGGCGGTCCAACCACCTGGTTGATCCACGTCTTTGGTGCTTCACTCAGTGACTATTTGGTCGGTTTTATCCCAATGGGACTGTGGTTTCCTGAAACGCCAGGCCCAGCCGCATGGCAAAATGCCTGGACCATTTTCTACTGGGGTTGGTGGATTGGCTGGGCGCCCTTTATTGGCTTATTTATTGCCCGCATTTCTCGCGGACGTACCCTGCGTGAGTTTGTGGTTTGTGTGCTTTGCGCGCCAACGCTGATGATTTTTGCCTGGTTGGCCATTTTTGGCGGCAATGCGTTGCATCAAGAGCTTGTTGCTGAGACGGGTGTCGGTACAGCGGGAATCATTGATTTGGTGAATGGCTGGGACTTGCCTGCGGCATTGTTCGCCACAGCCGATGGCATTACCGGCGGCGGTATCTGGGGTTGGATACTGAACGCCATGATGATCTTTTTGCTGTTTAGCTGGTTTATTACCTCGTCCGATTCCAGCACCTTGGTGCTCACCACCATTCTGTCGATGGGCAATGATGATCCGCCGAAACGCTTCCGTGTTTTCTGGGGCACTATGATCGGCGCCGTCGCCGCGGTGCTTTTGGTCGCAGGCGGCTTAAGAGCCTTACAAACGGCCAACATGGTGACTGCATTACCCATCAGTGTATTGGTGATCTTAATGACCATCAGTGTGATGAAGTCTTTACTGGCAGAGCCGGTTGGCAAGCCCACCGCCTCGACGCCATCACAAGCGAATCGCTAGACCGGTTTCATCGACCAACGAAAGCGCCACCTAATACGGTGGCGCTTTTTATTCGAGGTCGTCTTATTCGAGGTCGTCGTCGCTTTTATGGGTTCGTACCATCCACGGCCATCGCCAGCACACTGACCGGATGCAAGGCTTCCAACGGTGTGTTCTCTTCAATTTGCCATTTGCAGGTTTCACAATCGGTGATAGCAAAGTCAGCTTCTGCAGCTTTAATCTGAGCAAACAAACCACTACCGATGGCAATCGAGGTTTGATAGTTCTCGGTTTTAAAGCCATAGGTGCCTGCCAAACCACAACACTCGCTATCGAGCACAACCACGTCTAACCCGGGGATCATCCGCAATAGCTCAATGGTGAACATCGCATTGCCACTGCGCTCCAAGTGACAAGGAGTGTGATACACCACCCGTTTATTGATGGGTTTTAGCTTGGGCATCTCGCCATTCATTGCCGCTTTGAGTAAAAAACGGGTCACGAAGCTAATTTGTCCTGCCACATGCTGATTGTCGACGCCCAATACATGCGGATACTCTTCTTTGAGTGTCAGCGCACACGATGATGACGTCGCGATCACTGGGCGCTCGTCGGCAACAGAATCGGCAATCATCGCGGTATTGGCGGTGGCATTGCGTCTTGCTTTATCATAAAAACCGTTAGCAATTAAGGGGACACCACAGCATTTGTGTTTCTCTAATAGCTGAACGCCATAGCCCATCGCATTCATTACTGTGACCAAGTCTTTGCCGAGCTGCGGATTGTTAAAATTCACATAACAACCGTGAAAATAGCTGACTTGTTTGGGGTATTCAGCTTGTGCCGCCGTTTGGCTTTTCATCCAGCGGCGGAAGGTACCAAAAGAATACTTAGGCAAGGATTTATGTTTATCTACCCCAATGGTGGCATGCATCACCGCTTTTACCGGTTTTAGATCCGTCATCGCATTCACAATCGGTGCCACCGGGTTCGCCAAGGTACCAAATAAATCAGTGTGGCTGAGCACGTAATCACGCATCAACTTAGGATTGATGTTTTTCTCGCCATGTTTCCCCCGAGCGACGGCAATGATATCACCAATTTTTACCCCAGAGGGACAGGCGGTTTCGCAGCGTTTGCAGTTGGTGCATAGTTTGAGTAGGTCGTCATAATACTCTGGATTTTTGATCCGCAGACGCTCGCCGTCCGGCCCACACTCTTTGGGGCCCGGATACGCCGGATTCACTTTCGACACTGGGCAGTACACAGTGCAGACGGTACACTTGATACACTGGTCAAAACTGGTGGGCTGCGGTGCATGGTCGCGATATTCTCTCTGTTTAAGCCATTCAGTTAACATATGGCCTCCTTAGCGTTTGCCATCACGGCAAGTGCTCGTTGTGCCGCGGCGTAGCCTGTTGCAACCGCAACGCCTCCGCCGCAACCTTCAAATACGGGATCGTAACCACTGAGTACTGCCCCACATACAAACAAGTTTTGACAACGTTTTCCGCGCGCGGTAGGCCGCAGTTGGTTATCCGTGTTAATACCGAAGGCCATAAAAGGATGACTTTGCTGGCTGAAAAAGTCGTCATTGCGCCATTCGCTGCGGTCAGGGCTTTGTACCATATCTAACCCCAGTGTTGGCTCGCTAACTTGGGTGCGATCCGCATTCAAGCCGCGGCTAAAATAGCTTCCCGTCGCCAAGATCACTGCCTCTGCGGTTAACGGAATATCCTCTAACTGACGGGTATGTAATGCGGTGAGGCGGCCGCTGTCGTCAAACTCGCCGCTGGTGACTTGATCACCGCGCAGCAACATGCCACCTGCACTGGCAAACGCGCGCTGCAGCGCCTCTTCTATTCGAATCCCGAGTAACGAAGGCGGCATGGTGGGCACTTCATGGAAGCAACGGTCGGTGCGCTGTTTAAGTGCATCCATACCCTGCTCGCCCGCGACGTTGGCAATGATAGCAGGCAAAATCACGAGCTCATCCGGTCCAGATTGCGCGATTAACTGCTCGCACAGGCTGTCAAAGGCGTTAGGCTCGGCCAGTAAGCGTGACAGATCAACCGAGCGCAATTCATTGCGGTTACGGCGCAAACGCTCCGCACCAGGAATCGAAAGCGTGATGGTGCGACTCGGGCAGGAGGCAAAATCACGCTGCGCGGTAATAGTGTCTTTGGCTAACGTCGGTTGCGCATCGCGATAGCCGTCAATGGCGGCAAAACAGAGACCCGAAAAACGGCGCGGGCCACGATGTTGATACACGTGCCCTTGCGATAACCACGTCGGACGCACGGTGCCCAGCGGCGTGATCCGGCCATGATTGGCGTTGTCTTCTTGATGATACAAACACACTTTTTGCGCACTGAGTTGCTGTTGGAACCAGGTTAACGAATCGGTGATCTCATCAAGGCTAACCTTGGCATAAGGGTGCTCAGGATGCTGGCGCACCAATTTGGGAATCGCCTCAAACGGTTGGGTAACCGGCTCACCATTAGGAAAATGGCCCAGTACATCAATTGAACCCGAGGAAAAATGCAGTGCACTTTGTCCCGCACTGATCATTACCGTTTTTTTGCCGGCTTCCAATGCACGTATCGCTGCCGTATACCCAGCAATGCCACCGCCAATCACCGCAATATCATAGTGAATCATTGTGAGACCTCCTGATCGACAGCTTGAGTGGACACTTGCTCATTCATTTCCGTTTTTGACTCCTCGCTCGACGACTTAGGCACATCACCGGCGCCAAATAATCCTTGATAAATCCAGTAGCTAAATTCGGCTTCGCGTAAAGCGTCCCCCCAGAAGATAGGCTTGACGCCATTCCAGCGCTCTTCAAGAAAGTCCACCAGCAGCCCGGCACTCGCTTGCCCATCTACTCCTCCGCACTCACTGAATAAGCTGGCGGCGCGATAACTGCATAACTCGCCCTGACACGGCCCCATTCCAAGACGGGTGCGACGGCGTAAATCAGTGATGTTTTTTGCATCCAACGATTGAATGGCATAATTCACTTCGCCTTTGGTCACCATTTCGCATTCGCAAATCACCGCTTGGCTGTCGTCACTTTCATCCAAAAAATGGCTGACGCGTTCGCCATGGCGATAATAGGCGGATTGATAGACGGGTTTGACCAAGCTTGCACTGGCTTTGCTGATCCCTTTGGAGGGCTCAGAGCCTGGTAGCGGCCGTGTCGCGGTTTGACAGGCATTGCGGTTACCCAGTTTTTCAGCCACCAAATCTGTGGCTTGCTCGGCCATCAGTCGATAGGTCATGAGTTTGCCACCGGTAATGGTGATCAAACCGTCAAGGCCATCGCGCGCTTGGTGGTCAAGCAACACGATGCCGCGGCTGATATTACGACCACTACCATCATCGTCCACCGAGACCAATGGGCGTACGCCTGCATAAGCCCGTAACACCCGCGTATTGGCCATGATGGGAGCCAGCTTGGCGCCCTCGCGCATCAGCACATCCACTTCTTGTGGCGTCACCGCCAACTTATCAATTTGGTCGTACTCAATATGCTCAGAGGTGGTACCGATTAAGGAAATGGTGTCACCGGGCACCAAGATGTCGGCGTCGGCCGGTTTGCGACAGCGGTTGATCACTCGATTATTAATGCGGTAATCGAGGATCAGCAATGAGCCCTTGGCAGGAAACATTTTGATGTTGAGATCGGCATACTCACAGATAGTCTGGCCCCAAATCCCTGCCGCATTGATCACTTGCTGGGCCATAATCGAAAAGCGCTCACCCGTAAGAGTGTGGATACAATGAACCCCTTGTACCGTCGCGCCTTGGCGAATTAATCCAGTGACTTGGGTATGATTAAATACCTTGCCGCCATGCTCTTTACCATCTAACACATTTGCCGCACACAAACGAAAGGGGTCAACCGTGCCATCGGGCACTTGCACGGCGCCTATCATGGCCGGGTTAGCATTGGGCTCTAGAGCGAGCGCCTCATGCGGTGTGAGTTTTCGTGTCGGAATACCGGCTTTATCACAACTGGCGATAAAGGTATCTTGGTAGGCCAGATCGTCTTCCGGCAAGGTAATAAACAGCCCCTTGGTATCTTCCACGCAATGACGCGCCACAGATTTAAGAATGGTGTTTTCTTGGATGCATTCGCGTGCCGATTCGGTATCCGTGACCGCGTAACGAGCCCCAGAGTGCAACAATCCATGGTTGCGACCCGAAGTGCCTGCCGCAATATCGTCACGTTCGAGCAAAATGCACGAGATGCCGCGAAGCGCACAATCGCGCATGATGCCAGTGCCGGTCGCACCGCCACCAATGATGACCACATCCGTTTCAATATAATGGCGAGTTGGCATGGGGCCTCCTTGTTACTTTATCGTAACCAGAGTGTGGCATTTCCCGTGCAACAATGACGGCGACAACATCACACTATGCGCGAAAGCGAAAAGGAAACTGCGGCTTGTTTGATTTAGGACAAACTTTTCAGTGGCGGATAGCGCGCGAATGGTGACACGGCAAATGAGCACTACAAGAAACCAGGCCACGTTTATCCGCCATTTGAGGAAAACACCTAGGAATAGCATGGTCGTGAAAAAGAAGACAAAGAAGACAGAGAAGACAAAGGCGCCATGCTCGAAAACGCGCATTGTTAATACATTGTGTATTTATTGGCTATTGTTGCCCGACCTCAAACGTTGTCGAGTCATGGTGGCGCGATAACACAGTGCCACCACGAAGCATAATCCCGCCGGAAACAACAAGGCCGTAAAGTGGAAATGCGCAAATAACGCCGCCCCTACCACGCCGCCGACAATAAACCCCGACGCAATCAGTAAAAACAGCATCAGTTTACGCTTATCAACGCGGTTACCGCGCAGCTTGCCGCCCAACATTAAGCCTAAATCGGTGATAATACCGGTTAAATGGGTTGAGCGTACAATCGCACCACTATAGGTGGTCGCCATCGCATTTTGCAGGCCACAAGCCGCCGATGCCGCCAGTTGACCAATGGCAAGGCCGCGGGATAAAAAATAAAACGCCACCACAATTAACCCGGCTTCAACAAAGAGTGCCGAGTCATAATGGCGGCCCAGCTTTAGCGTGCTACCATGCAACAAGCAGCCGGACACCGCAGCACCAAGGAAAAAGGCCAACAATAAGCCACCCAGCTGAACAACGTGCATCCACTGGCCCGCAAACAGCCCCGAGCCAAATTGCGTCGCGGTGCCTGACACGTGGGAGACGGCTTGGTGTTCAAAGCCCAACAAGCCGATCGCATTGATGGTGCCGGCGATCAGTGCCAACACGAACGCCCCGGATTCAACCCACCGAGGCAAACGGGTAATCATTGGCTTTCCTTGCGTTAGTTAGTCGATGACGATGCTGGCGGGTCGAGCCTATCAAGTTGGTTATGACGGATCATCGCTTGCAACTCTTCCACATAGGCCTGCCCACGCTCAGAGTAGCGCCCTAATCCATTGGCGAGCACCGCGCCTGAAAGCGTTTTGTTTTGCTCTCGCAGACGGGCGCGGATCTCGCGTAGTCCTTGATATGCGGCATGGGTATTAAGGTTGTTGATATAGCTTTCTACCGAGGCTTGTGGCCCTTCAAACGCAGCCACTTCATGGGTTTTGCCTTCCGTTCGCTGCTTAGGCACCAGACCACAGCCTTTGCTGAAACACCACTGGCCAAAGTAGTTATTGCCTTCACGTGCAAACCGTGAGGTGCCCCACGCACTCTCATTGGCTGCCTGCGCTAACACCAACGACGGCGGAATGATATCCACTCGTTGGATCAGCGCCATCCAATTCGCTTCCTGGCTAACATCAAAGTCTGCTAACTCGTACTGATTCGCCAGCGCTTGGACGCGTTTTGTTTCTCGGCTACTTAACGCATTTTTACGCGCATGCCATGCCAACAATGCGGTACGATCGGCCCGTATTTGGCTATTAATCATATTGACAACGGGCGTGAAGTAATCAAAAAACGCCTGCTTGCGCTCTGCCCCCGCGGCAAAAGATTGGAAATCAGGAACAAGGGGAGCTTTGGGCTGCTGACGCGAGATAAAAATGGTGATAGCCACAGCAACAATAGCCATGCCAATCAAGACAAAGTTACGATGTTTCATGATGCCCCTGATGTTGTCGATGTGAACGGTATTATACGCGAAATACCCGTTGGCGACGAATATCGCCCTCTCAACGTCATACTGGCTACCTTATTAGCCGGCTTTCCTACTAACATGCTGATATAGAATGCCATATTAGTATCAATCAAGCATTTAAGATGCGATAACTCCAGATGGTGGTTAACCGCACGGAAAAGCACCTGAGAGGCGCCTTTCGGTTTAAATCTGGTGCTTAGTTTTAATCGTCGCCGTAGTATTGCACGCCGAGCTTAATTCGCTCGCGTCCTTGCGCTAGGCGGTGTTTATTCGTATCCCGCAGCGAATAAATACACCCGCAGTATTCCTGCTGGTAAAAACGCTCGCGCTTGCTGATTTCTATCATTCGCTGACTACCACCTTGCTTGCGCCAGTTGTAATCCCAGTAGCTTACATCTGGATATGGGGCGGCTGAGCGATGGCCACAATCATTAATTTGCTGCATGTTCTTCCAGCGCGAGATACCCAGTGAACTACTGATAAACCGGAAACCATGTTCGGCGGCATATAGCGCTGTGCGCTCAAACCGCATGTCAAAGCACATGGTGCATCGGATGCCGCGCTCAGGTTCAAACTCCATCCCCTTAGCTCTGGCGTACCAGTTATCGGTATCGTAATCCATATCGATAAACGGCACGTCATGATCTTCTGCAAAGCGAATATTCTCCTGCTTACGGATTTCGTATTCTTTAGCCGGATGAATGTTGGGATTATAGAAAAAGATACTGTAGCGGATCCCGCTTGCTTGTATCGCTTCCATCACTTCTCCCGAACAAGGGGCACAACATGAGTGGAGTAATAGCTGGTCGTGGTCGCGATCAAAGTCAGGCGGTAAAGGCAACGGTGCGCGTGTAAATTCAGGCATGGCAATTCCGTGTTCACAATGCAAAAAATAAAACGCCAATATTCATATATTTGCGTATGTAACGGATTCTAGCACGCCATCGCCCAAATTTGCAGACGTTGTGATTTTCGAGCGGTGTTTTGCGCTTATTTATGATGAACTTTACATCACTTACTCGGGCGAGTGTGAACAGACTTCGGAAAGAGAGGGTTAAAATAGATACAAAAAAGCCGCTGATTTTTCAGCGGCTTTTTTAGATTTGGCGGAGGGACAGGGATTTGAACCCTGGAAGGGCTATTAACCCTTGCCGGTTTTCAAGACCGGTGCTTTCAACCGCTCAGCCATCCCTCCGAATAGTTTTGTATACTAATGATGCCCTAGTGCAATGTAAAGTACTGCAACACTATTTTTTGTTTAAGTGATGGATATTCATCCATTACTGACATGACGCGGCTTCACATTCGGTGAACAAGTTGGTACAACGTGCATATACTCTCCATTGAGAGCTCGCATGTTACTAACTCAGGAACCGACATGACCTTAGACAGCTTTCTCGCCAAAGTCACACAAACACCCGATATGGTAATGTTTGATGAGACGATGGCGGTGATAGATGCACATTACGACTACGCGCCCACGCGATTTACTAACGGTAATCTCGCCAATAAAGCTGGACAAAATACAGGCTCTTGCAAAGTGCTCGCGTTTTGCCAGCTGCATGAGTTAACGGAAGCGCAAACGCTCGCGTGTTTCGGAGGGTACTACCGCGAGGACGTGTTGAGCCATCCCTCTGGGACTGATCATAAAAATATTCGTAATTTTATGGTAACCGGATGGAAAGGTGTGTCGTTTGACAAAATGCCCTTGAAAGCAAAAACGCGAACGCATTCTTAAAGGACGTCCGATCAAAAACGGCGACCCGCGGTCGCCGTTTGCCTATGACGCCAGACTTGATCGAACGCTAGCTAGTATGCTGACGCGGCAGAAATATCTCCCCCATCATACAACGTACGCTACCGCCGCCAATTGTCTCTATTGTTGTGACATCGATAGGAACCAGTTTCCCAAACTGGCGTAATGTACGCTTTTGCGCTTCTGTAAAAGCACTGTAAGCAGACAACGACATCACAATCACCGATTCGCCATGTCGATTTCGCAATTGCAAGATATTGCCACAAAGCTGATTCATTTGTGATTCACTGATCGAAACGAGCGTTTTGTCTTCGCTCAGTGTATTGCAGACCAAATCCCGCTGCCCGGCCTCTATTACCTCATCACAAACCACGGCAAACGCTTCGCCCACAGCCATCATCACATTAGTATGATAAACCGGATTGCCATCGCTCATCTCGGTGTTGAAGCTCACGACTTGTCGCATGCCCACCTTTGCTGCCCATTCGGTCAATAAAATACTGTCACAACGGTGTGAAAGTGCCGCATAAACACGCTGGTTAAGGTGATCGATAACCATTGCGCCTGTGCTTTCGAGAAACGCCTCTTCTTTATCGTGACATTTGACCTTATGCACATGATTAACGTCATAGCCGGCACGATCCAATGCTGCCATTAAACGCTCTGGCTTTACCTCCAACTGACGGTTTGGGCATGCCATAGGGTAAAGATAAAGCTCACCACTGGGCAAGGTGCTAAACCAGTTATTCGGGAAGACGGCATCCGGTGTCGCCGGATCCGAGTCAGGGTATTCCATCACCACCACATCAATACCATGGCGACGCAAAATCATCACCATGTTATTAAACTCTGCCATGGCGCGCGTTTTTACTTCCTCGTCGGGCAATGAGGGAGCGTGTTGAAAACCATTATCCTCACTGGTTTGTGCATTAAACTTAAAATGAAGCGGGGGCACCATCAACACGGCCGACGCTGCGTGGGGATGGGATAGCGGATATTGGGTATCGTAGCTCGCTAAAAACGCCATAAGCAAACCTTCTAAAACAACATGACTTAAAGAGTATAGATGGGCTATGGGGTACGCGATCAGTTTTAAACGCGCAACAGCCTCACCCAGTGGAATGAATAACCGCAGGAAAATATCATTGAAACAAGTTTTTTACAAATAGGGTTTTTTACACCCCGGTTTTTACAAATCATTTTTTTACAAATCCAGATGAATCCGCACATTGCAGGGCGGAAGTTTAGTTAACTACACTATTAAAATAAACAGGGAGAACAGAGCATGAAACCAGCGCAGCCGACTCGCCACGAAGATAAGCGTCTTCACGCCTTGTACGATCTAGGGATATTAGATACGGGCCGTGAAGATCGATTTGAGCGAATTGTGCGTGTCGCTGCCTACGTATCTGATTGCCCGGTGGTTGCGATTAGCCTGGTTGATGAAGATCGCCAATGGTTTAAAGCCAAACGTGGGTTAGCCGTTAATCAGACTGGGCGCAGTGAGTCCATTTGTGGGCATGCTATTCATCAACTCGAACCATTTATCATTGAGGACACGCTTAATGATCGTCGATTTGATGATAACCCATTGGTAACCGGCCCTCCTAACATCCGTTTTTATGCTGGATTCCCTTTTAGTCTTGATAGCGAGCACTTGCTTGGTACCCTCTGTGTCATCGACCACAAGCCTCGTCAGCTCACTGACGCCTGTGAGCGCGCGCTGTCAGATCTCGCGCGAATCGTGGAACATGAGCTGGTCATGACTCAACAAAATGTGATCGACCCTTTGACAAGCGTATTTAATCGCCGTGGCTTTTACCGAGAAGTAACCAGCTATTTGACCGATGAGATGGTGATCGAAGATCAACATACTTTGCTGCACTTTGACGTCCGTCAGCTACAAGGCATAAATCGGCACTATGGCAAGCATGCGGGTGATGGCGTCCTGAGAGCATTTGCCGCCTGTTTAAGGGATGTCTTTGATGATACAGGCTGGATAGGACGTTTAGAAGGCTGTGAATTCGCCGTATTATTGATTCAACAAGACGTTGACGCCGTCGAAGCCCAATTAGATCGATTTTACCTAAGGCTCTGCCGGCGTTTATCGTCAGAACGTTATCCGTTTGTCTATTCGGTCGGCCTCGCCCACTTCACCCAGATCGATGAAACAGTGACATTAGAAACCATGTTATTAGACGCAACGAACGACACTCGGACATACCCTGTGCCTTCGGAAACACGTGATATTGGATAACGCTAACAAAATAGATGAGAAAAACGATGAGAAGATTGGAGCGACATACGAGGTTCGAACTCGTGACCTCGACCTTGGCAAGGTCGCGCTCTACCAGCTGAGCTAATGTCGCTTGTTCAATCAAGCGCCTAAAAGCGCTTAGAAAATTGGTTGCGGGAGGCTGATTTAACGCGCCGTGCAACGGCACCGACCGGAGGTCGTATTGACTTTAACCAACTGTTAAATGCTTTTCGTCAACCTAAAATTGGTTGCGGGAGGCGGATTCGAACCACCGACCTTCGGGTTATGAGCCCGACGAGCTACCAGACTGCTCCATCCCGCGTCCGTAACATCAATCATGCTTGATGTGGGCAAAACTTGGAGCGACATACGAGGTTCGAACTCGTGACCTCGACCTTGGCAAGGTCGCGCTCTACCAGCTGAGCTAATGTCGCCT